>JAYVSD010000053.1:0-2197 GCA_043775745.1 bacterium
TAATAATAGTAACTATCGAGATAGTCGCCGCCTCGCCTTTGTTTATTACGGCTTGATTATAGGCGCTGTGATTAGCAATTATTTGTGCATAATTTAATGAAAGTATTGTTTTCAAAGATTTACTTTTTAAATATCTGCTGAGCCCAAACATTCCGAAAATCACCACTTGTTTACCTTTAAAATAATCAATAACTAGATCTGCAATATATAAAATACTTAAACAAGATAGATTTAAAAAGGTGGCGTGTATATTTTTAGTTGCGACACTAGAAAGTATGAGACCGATTAATATAGTATTTAAAACCAATGAAGCCTGAGAATAAAATGTAAAGAATGTTTGCAAATAAAATTCATGATGAAAATCAGACAAAAGTATCCACACCCTGTGTACTATTTTGAATTTGTGCATTGTTTTATTATACTATAATTAAAGCTAAAATTAAAACAAGCCGACACTTGTCGGCTTGAAGCTAGGTGTTTGACTGATCATTCACCGATACGCAGATTGCGCCAGCTGGGACCAGGCTGCACCGGCGCGCAGTCTTCACAGTTGGCAGGGTCACAGCTCCAATTGGAGCTGAGCTCACCGAAAACCGCAAAGGCGAGCTCATTGCTGGCCACCAATTCAGACACGCCGACGTTGACCAAAGGCTCATGGTGAATGAAAGTTCCCAAGATGTCGTAGCAAAAGTCAGTATAGCTCTTGGTGAACAGGATGAACTCATGCCAGCCGCGATCGATCATGGTGCTGACCCGCACCCCGTCGCCACTGGTGGCACAAAGGTAGAGAAAATGCTTGACATCAGAGAACAGCACAATGGCCTTGGCAGGCGTCAGCCCCAGCTCGGTCTCATACTTGACCAGAATTCCCGCATGGGCATATTGGTCAACCAATTCCAAGCTCGTCGTAAAGCCGATCTTGCTTGCTGTAGGATTTGCATTGCACGGAGGAGGTGGAAATTGTTTCTTGATGGCGACGGCTTCATTGTTGCAGTTGCTAGAGCACGCGGCTGTTGCTTGTGCCACAGCACGAATCGGGACGGAGGTGTTGCTCATGATAAATCTCCTTCGAAGGTACAACCCCACACAGTAATGATCTGTGTAGGAGTAAGCTAACAGGCGACGCCCGCTATAACTTCCTATTAGGTAGCATAACACGAGCTCTCTCTCTATGTCAAGCCCGCTTTTTAATTTATACTTTTACTTTGCACATCATTCGCATGTATAAATTTATTATATGTGGATAATCTTTGAAATAAAATATATATCTAGTATACAATATATGTATGAGTACTGAATTATCTATTTTTAAAAATCTATTATTAACTTTATTTCTATTTTTCTTTACTTTAAACTTTGTACATGCTGGAGTCGGCACTACGGTGACTAGAGGGGATGTGGCCACCATAAGCTGGTCAGTATCTAATGCTACATGCAATCCAGGTACCAATTATCCTTTGGGCGATACCATAAAAAGTAATTGGGTAGGTAGTTCTAGCTATTCTGGTGTTGGGTCTTCTAATTTTGGTGGTGGAAAAGTTACAATTGTAGGTACTTACACTTTTGACTGTAAAGTACCTGCTGGTGTTGGTGGTTGTGATGGCTCTACCAATGGACCTCAGGGCGTATGCTGGGACTCGGCTACACTCACAGTAAATGACTGCCCCAATGGCACCATATGGGATGGTAGCTCACTCTCATGTGTGACACAGATATGTACGCCCAACATAGTGAGTACGACCGGGTGTGGACAGTCAGTGTCAGGTGGTAATATTACCCATGTATGTAATGCTATGGGTACAGCCTATGGCTCATGTGCACTCACCTCATGTAATGGTGGCATGAGTGTGTATGGTGGTACATCATGTAGATGTCCAGATACGCTAGCATGGAATGGATCGTCATGTGTGGCATGCGGGGGTCTTGGATGTACGGGGATAGGCGGATCCCCATCTTCACCCTCTGGATCATTGATTTGTAGTGGTGGAGCCAACAACCCCCCTACATGTAGCTCATGCCCAGCAGGCACCAACAATATCTCCGGTGTATGTAGAGTCCCATCCGGCTCTATCGGATCCTACACACCTTGCGCTATACTATCAGGAGCATCTTCTTGTAACTTCACTTTATCTTGGACTGCAATCAACAGTCCCGGTGTCACTATTACAAATAGTGCAGGCACTACACTATATACTGG
>JAYVSD010000054.1:0-3298 GCA_043775745.1 bacterium
TACTTACTACAGTGCTATCACTAGAAGCTATATACCTAGCTATATTTATACAAATGAGCGTCAATCAGAGTGCGACCAGACTAGCTCAAGTTGAACACAATGTGGTAGGTATCGCCGAAGACGTAGACGAAATCGCCGAGGACCTAGACGAAATACAAGAAGATGTGGAGGAAATACAGGCTGATGTAGAACATATAGAAAAAGACATAGACGAAATGCAAGAAGATGTGGAGAATATACAAGAAGAAAATAGCACAAAAGAAGAAAGGTATAAAAACAAATAATATGAAAAAACTAAATCTCAAAACATTCTTTAAAAAGTTTAACAATACCATCGCCCTGAACAGACTCCCCCACTGTGTACCTAATTTCCCCGCCATCGATAAAGTGCAAGACCCCAAAGATAGGGCAAAGGCACTAATGGAGCATCTAGAGATTTTATCTCCAGAAAATAAAATAGCCCTAATGACTGATTTGAAAAAGATATATCATTATTATGACAAAGAAACTGTAAAGATAATCAAAAAACTATTACAAAATAAAATCAAATACATATTTAGCACCGAAGACCAAGCCTATATAACAGCAAGTGAGAATGATATAGATCTAATTATAAATATATATGTCTCAAAACAAGAAATGTTGGAAGAAGCAAATATAATCTCTTCTTTTTATAAAAAGAAGAGCTCTATATACTATGATGCCACATCAGATAATACTATAATCAGATCAGAATCAGATGAAGAAAATGAGTTGTTGGCTATAGAGCTAAGTCAGGCTCTCAAAGAGACTCTAAACGATAATACCGAAATCGTAGAGCATGCTTTTAAAATATTTAAATATGAAAACATAGACTTTTTATATATACAAAATAGTAAAAATGAGAAAGAGGATATTTGTGTTGCTTTTATAAAAGAAATAAGCATAATAATGATTAGCGCTAAAGGTAATAAAGAAAAACTATTCACCATTGTAGAGTGCTACGCTCGCATAGTATTTGGTATAAATATAAATCCACTAGTGTTGGCATACGATCTGTCTGCATTTAAAATCAAAAATGCTAATTCTAAATCTGGTAATCATAGTCTATATCCCTTGATAAATAGTAATAATTTGAAAAATTGGAAAATCAAAAATATAGAACTAACAAACATTATAAGCCTTGATATATTGAGTTTAAAGTTAAAAACTAATTTAGAGCATAATGGCATGTCACAAATGTGGAGTTTCTTAGAGATGCTGGGAGATATTAAAAACCTGTTAGGATACAGCACAAACAAAATTAGCATGCTGATAGAGATCAATGATACCGATACAGAAAAAGGGTTTGAAAAAGTTAATTTGAATCTAAGCGAAAAGACTTCCAGTCTGAATTTACTATACCCTTCACATAGAAAGATATACAAAATACTTTTAGATGCACAGATTTGTATAGGCTTTGTAGAAGAAAAATAAATATAAACTTGTTGCGGGAACTGGAATCGAACCAGTGCCTGGAGGTTATGAGCCTCCCGAGCTACCTCTACTCTATCCCGCGATATATCAGTAGTTACTGTGTTTTATACTATATCATAAAAGTCAAATTTTAGCAAGATTTTTATAATATCTATCACAAAATTCTGCCTTAAATTCAAAAAAATGATTCTCTAAAATTGATTTCCTGATATCCATAACCAGATGAGTAATAAAATGTAAATTATGTATCGATGCCATTGTGCTAGCCAATATCTCTTCACTTTTAAAAAGATGATGTAAATATGATTTGGTGTAAGCATGTGCATAGCAATTTACATCTTCACAAACCTTACTCATATCTGTTTTGTACTTAGCATTAGTGATATTGATGCGACCGTCCCTAGTATAGATAGCACCATTCCTAGCTACTCTAGACGCGGTCACACAGTCAAATGTATCTATACCGTATTCGACCCCCACAAAAAAATCTATAGGCTCACCTATACCGAGCAGATGCCTGGGTTTACCTTCGGGGAGATTTTCTGTTGCACACTTTACAGTAAGACCCATATCCTCTTTGGTAAAGCTCCCACCGATACCATAGCCATCAAAGTCCATAGCTCCTAGCTCACATGCGGAGCGTACACGTAGGTCAGCATATGCTCCACCCTGCACTACCCCATATAGCGCTTGTATCTCACCCGTAGCAGAGCTCACACCTAGTCTCTGATGCTCAGTGAGGGATCTATCTGCCCATCTACTGGTACGCTCTAGGGCTTCTATTTGATACTCATAAGGAGCCAGTGGTGAGGTACATTCGTCAAAAGCAAAAAATATATCGGCCCCCAGATCATGTTGTATCTGCATACTTTTTTCAGGACTAAAGAAATGTCTAGACCCGTCATGTATAGATTTGAACTCCACCCCATCTTCGGTGATTTTAACCAAACTTACATCTTTATTTTCAATATCATCACCGCTTATAACTTCTTTTTTGCTCTTTTCCTGAGAATTACGTGAAGCTTCTAGAGCCATCTGTGCCGAGGTCGCTATCTTGGTCACGCCACGACCCATCGCTTGCCCCAGAGAGAATACTTGGAACCCACCAGAGTCTGAGAAAGTTGGCTTTGATCTACCTTCTCTGTCTTGCCATTGCATCATAGCAGAAAAGCCTCCATGATCACGCACTATATCACTACCTGGTTGCAAATATAGATGATAAGTGTTGGCAAGTACAGCTTGTGCACCTACATAGTCTCTGATCTGCTCTGGGGTGAGAGCCTTCACTGTCGCTTTGGTACCAACAGTTATAAAAGCTGGTGTCTCTATATCACCGTGTGGTGTATGTATTATACCTACTCTTGCAAGTGCTGCCTCTTTACTTTTTTTAATTATGTCGAAATAAAATTTCTTATTTGATATGTTTTTGTCTGTTATCATATTATTTTTACTTTATCTCCCTCAAACGAAACACCTTCACTCTTTAACAATTCCAATTTCTTTACTTTCCCCCCACGATTATATTCACCTATATGTCCGTCACTGCGCACAACTCGATGGCATGGAACTGTAGTGTCATAATTATTTTTCATAATAGTACCTACTGCACGCGCCGCACCAGATGCATTAGCTCTCTTAGCTACTTCAGCATAAGTCATCACTTCTCCTTTGGGTATATTTCTAACTATATTTAAAACACAAAATTTAAAATCAGACATAATTATATTATAAATCACTAATCACTTCCCTGGTGTGGGTGGCAGTCTTGACGGATTCGTAAATCTTAGCAATGTGTCCTGATGGATCCACAAGTACACTCATACGCTCTATACCCATATACTCA
>JAYVSD010000055.1:0-2137 GCA_043775745.1 bacterium
AGTGTGCCTGCGTTATTATAGAGGGTGCTTGATGTAGTAGCGGGAGCAGAAGACGCTAATGTGAGGCCATTTTGAGTTAGTGTCAGTCCTGTGGCCGTAGTAGTAGCGAGGGTGCTAGTACCATTTACTGTAAATAGTCCAGTATTGGTAGTGGATCCGAGAGTGATATCTGTAGCAGAGAGTCTAGTAGCTGATGTAGTAGCTAGAGTACTAGTACCTGTGACTGCGAATAGATTGGTGACGGTGGATGTACCTGCTACGAGTGATGTGGCAGTAGCGTTGGTAGTAGTTAGATTAGTAAAGTATGCAGTAAGTCCAGATAGTAGTGACGCGAAGAAAGATGTAGAAGTAGCAGCAGTCATGGTAGTAGTAGCGAGGGTGCTAGTACCATTTACTGTCAGATTCTGTATACTAGTAGTAGCTAGAGTAGCGAGCGACGAAGTAGACACTGTACCTCCTACTATACTAGTAAGTATACCAGTAGAAGTCGCATAAGCGATAGAATTAGTAGTAGATCCTAGAGCTAAAGCTAGTCCATTCCAATACAATGTACCACCAAGATTATACAAAGTACTAGACGTAGCTGATGGAGTCGACGATGCGATAGTGAGTCCACCTCCCTGACCTACTGATAATAATGATAGACCAGTAGACGATGCTAATTGAAAGATATTACTATGCAATAAATTACCTTGTACAAATAATGATGCACTCTGAGCTGTGCTAGTGCCTACATTTACCTGACCAGTAACTAGTATACGTAACGCTTCGGTAGATGATGCGATGAATGCAAGTGCATTGCTCCCGATTGTACCAATTCTAAGTAGTGCATTGGCAAATGCCCCACTATTCCCACCCACAGCAACTATTGACTCAGAAGTCACCGCTGATGCCCCAAGCTGAATAATGTTTGCCTGTGCAAATGAACGTCCACCAACAAAACCTGTAAGTGTAGCGTTGGCATTGTTCACTCTTACTAAAGCATTAGCAGATGTTGTAGGAGTGTATATGACCTCAACTGAACCAGAGCCATTATCTGCATTACCATTTGATTGAGCTATACTAGATGAAAGATTTGTTCCTGTACTGTCTTGCCAAAATAAATCCGTATTACCCCCTCCCGCAGATACCCTTGAGTTAAACGCGAGTTTATATGTCTTGCCTACCGTTAGAGTAAATATACCAGTTGCGGGAGCATAAGGGATATTACCTATAGAAGTGTCTAGCAATACCGTACCCACTCCGTGGCTAGCAGTAGAAGTGTCATAGGCTTGGACATAATCCACGCTGAACCCAGTCACCGCTGCTTGTCCACCAATTACTTTTATCAGAGCTTGTCCTCTTGCTGGAGCTATAGCACCACCATAGCTAGTTAAATTTAAATTACCCACTATCCTTAATTCAACTCTAGTATCTGTTGTTGGTGTAAAGAATGTACTCGCATTGCCAAAGTTACCATCAGCAGATCCACTATAATCAGAAGCAGCTGAGACATTATTACCTATGGCAACACCTGTATCTGCGTTAACCCATGAGAACGAAGTGTAATTATTATTGGCAGTTCCTGAATATTGTAAATCTCCTAAATTACCACTCATTTCATAAGTCTTTCCAGCTTTCAAAGTAAATCTTCCCAGTGAGGCTGTGTTTGCAGTATTTACATAAGCTGTAGCAGTGTCGAGAGTGATGTCAGAACCATAAGAATTTGAAATAGTATCAAATTTTGCGTGATCACCACCAGCAATATTTGAGCTTACGGCGCCAGATAAACTTGCCTGCATATACCCTGCTTGTACCGCGACAGATGATGAGAATGGTCTCCACGCTGCTCCATTCCAGATAAATGCCGCTGAGTCATTTGATCCTAGAGAGAATCCGTGCATGGTAAAGCCTGAGTTTCCACGAGAGTTGATGTAGACAATTCTTTGTAGGTTTTGATTGGTTGGATTTGGAAGTGATAATGTCTGTGATGGGGTAGTCTGATTTACATTGATATGATTTACATAAGATGAAAGTGTGCCTGTCAGTATAGCTCCACCTGTTGGGAAGTCCCCAAGAGAAATAGTTTCGTATTCTGTTGTCGCCGATGAGCCGAGTTGATTGATACGCACAAATGATGTCACATTGTCTACAGCAC
>JAYVSD010000056.1:0-8276 GCA_043775745.1 bacterium
TTGGCTCAGGGTTACCCCGTCGCGACCCGTTGTCTGCCCGATTGTATTATGTGTGTAGCCCAGGGTGTCAAAGGGACATGCTGACCTGGCGTCATCCTCGCCTTCCTCCCCCGGGAGGGGGCAGTCTCGTGTGACACTTGTAACACACGACAAGGGTTGCGTTCGTTACCCCACTGAAGGGAACAGTTCAAACCACGAACTGACGACGGCCATGCATCACCTGCTAAAGAGCCTTGCGGGGGACCTATTTCTAGGCCTTACACTTTAGTTTCAAACCCTGGTGAGGTTCTTCGTTTACAATCGAATTAAACCACATAATCCACTGCTTGTGCGTCTCCCCGTCTATTCCTTTGAGTTTTAATCTTGCGATCGTACTTCCCAGGCGGCTCGCTTACTGCGTTAGCTTAGCCACTGTAGGGGTCGATTCCTACAATAGCGAGCGAGCATCGTTTAGGGCGTGGACTACTGGGGTATCTAATCCCATTCGCTACCCACGCTTTCGTATTTCAGTGTCAAGAGTATGCCAGTATACTGCCTTCGCATTTGGTGTTCCCATATATATCAACGGATTTCACCCCTACACATATAGTTCCGTATACCTCTCATATCTTCTAGCTATGCCGTTTCGATTGCGGATCAAAGGTTGAGCCTTTGGATTAAACAACCGACTAACATTGCCACCTACATACCCTTTACGCCCAATAATTCCGGATAACGCTTGGACCACTCGTATTACCGCTGCTGCTGGCACGAGTTTGGCAGGTCCTTATTCATGAGGTACAGTCAATATACTTCTTCCCTCATAAAAGATGTTTACATGCCGAAGCACTTCATCCATCACGCGGTGTCGCTCCGTCAGACTTGCGTCCATTGCGGAAGATTCTCGACTGCAGCCACCCGTAGGTGTGTGGGCCGTGTCTCAGTCCCACCGGTGGAGGTCAGGCTCTCACCTCTCCTAAGCGTCATAGCCTTGGTAAGCCATTACCTTACCAACTAGCTGATACTGTCCAGGCCATTCCCCGAGTGATAAATCATTACTCTTGCGAGACCATCGTGTATTACCCCACCTTTCGGTGGACTATTCACGGCTCGGGGGTACGTTCCTAGATATTACTACCTCGTTTGCCACTAAACTGTCAAACTTCCATCAATTGCTTGTCTCGATCGTATTGCTACTCACTTGACTCACTCATGAATTCCGTCTGATTAGTTCCGTTCGACTTGCATGCCTTATCCACACCGCCAGCGTTCATCCTGAGCTAGGATCAAACTCTTAAAATAAAAACAGGACAAAATAAAGCTACTTACAATAGTTTAATTTTTGTTTGGCTCCTTGTAAAAGCCAAACACATTCTTTGTATCGATATTTAATTTTCAATCAACAGTGCTCTATATATTAGCAGATACTGAGAAAAAAAGCAAGCGCTCTGTGTTGTGCATGATTAGATATCTATCTATAGTCTTCATTAGGCTTATCTAAGCCTTTAAATTATACACTCTCTGTCTATTTTATGGATAGAAAACTAAATGTTTATGTTATAATAAAAAGATGGAAAACATGCCCACGATATCACAGCGTCCCCATACCATCGATAGTACAGAATCTACGCCAGATACATCAAAACCAAACATTGGACGGAGGTCTTTTTTGGCGACTATTCTTGGTCTCGCTCTGGTAGATGCGGACGCAAAATCACAACCAAAAATAGCCACTCAGGAATATATAGCAGGTGCAATACAGAGATTGGGTATAAAATCAGGACAGGTGGCTGAATTAGAAAAAGAAGGGGGCAAAATTAAAATTAAAAGAAGTCTAGATGGAAAGGCTACATCAGATCCCGCAGCTATAGCATCACTAACTAAATTACTAACCATATTATCAGTCTATACTATTTGCACAAAGCAAAATATCGACAGAAATAGTACGATAGAAATACAAGAAGAGGATCAAGAAAATGCGAACAAAAGTAAAAATCCAAAAATAAAAAAGTCACAAAAGTTTAGTATCGACGATTTGATAAAAGTGGCATTGATCAATAGTAATAATGAAGCAGTGGAAACACTAGCTAGACATTTGGGAAGTAAACTTCCTGGTATCGGAAACGGTCGTGATAAATTTATAAAATATATGAACTCTATCGCCAAGAGCCTAGATATGAATCGCTCAAATTTTGATTCACCCTCTGGATTGTCTGCTGGCAATATCAGTACTCCAGCAGACATAAACACTTTAGTATTAGCGGTATATAATTCACCATACAAAATAGGGTCACTAACCACAAAAAGTGACGGGGTAGAAATAAAATCTCAGAAGAATATACATTTTCGTAATGCTAATCGTATACTATTAGAGACCTTGGAAAGCGATCCTGATTTTGAAGCTTTGATACAAAAGACGGGCTATATAAAAGAGTCTGGTAAATGTGTAACTTTAATGGTTAAAAATATTAAAAATAACAAGATCTTTATTGTGACTTTATTCGATGCAGGCAAAGGCCACCATGCAGGTATTGGCGACTCTATACGCCGTGCCAATGTCAAACATATTTTAAATATATTAAGAAAAATATAATATGAGAGAGCCTACATTAAATATATCTACACCGGATACCAGCATTATACCTCTAACACTTGACCCTACACCTGAACCAGTGAGATTAGAAAGATCAAACAGAAGAGACTTCCTCCGTCAGTTGGCAGGAGTTACTGCTGCTGTGGCGACTGGCGCTTGTAGTCCTACAGATACTGAAAGTAAAACAACTAACAAAACTGAGAGTCAAGAAAAAGTTAAGTCTATGAGCCTAGATCAAGCTCACAAACTGTTGCAAGACTATGAATCTAAAATGTCTAATCCTGACTTTAAAATCACTAAAGCTGCTCGAGAGGCTTTGAAGCTAATAAGACATCAAACAGAAATAAAAGATGGTACAGAGCAGGATCGAAATATGAGTATCACTTTTACTCATTTAAATAATACCAATCCAATAAGTGTGACTATACCTATACTCCATCAAGATAAAAAAGATCCTAGCAAAGATGAGAGAGTAATAGGTAAAAAATTTATAAAAGGTAGTCAAGAATACAAACTCTATACGGATCACCCTGTACACTTGGATATTGGTGTCGCCAATAAATTTACTATAACTAAAACAGATACCAATGGTGTCGTGACTAGACATAAAGTACTAGCAATCAAAAGAGCACCCTATAGAAAAGGAGGTGGCTACAGTAAGGAAAGCGTAATCTATACCCCACCCTCATTAGGATATATTACAGATACAAATGTGAAAGCAGGGAAAGAATATATAAAGTTCGTCACAGATACAGCTGGTGCAATTTTGTACTCAATATTAGAAAAAAGCACCCGCGGAGATACTAACCTGGTGAAAAACTTTAAGAATAAAATAGATTTTGTGAAAAAGATGGTAGCTAAGTTGATGATCGTGGAACATATAGACCCTGGGACACATCTCAATGCCCTATCAGGTGACGCTAGATATGCCGGTATAAATTTAAAAAGCTTGATGGCACAAAGCTTGACGGAATATGCTCTGAACGGTAGCCAAGCATTTGCATACCTAGATAACAGCTCTGACGCTATGGGGTCTTTACAAATTCGATCCGACACTTATAGTGATTTACTTAATGCCGCTATGGACTATTACGGAATAGATTTAAAAATGTTACAGAAAGAACCTATATCTGGCAGGAAAAACCCTATAATGGCAGCTGTATTTGCTATGATACTTTGCTATGATAACTTTATGAAATTAAAGAATACACTGAGAGAAACTAATACTGAACTACTAAAATTATTAGGAGAGTCCCCTGAAGCATATGAGACTTTACTGGTATCTAATTACAATGCTAGTGCTAGCTTGGTACATAAATGTATAAAAATAACAATGGAGAAAGCTAAGTATGACAAAAAAGCATTTAAGACCCCGTCGGACTTTATGACTAAATATCAACAAAATGTAAGAGCTCTAGGGCGTAAAATACAAATAGCCACAGGAGAGTGGGTATCCGAAAATGCAACTTATGTATACACTTATTTGCATCTCTAAACAATCTTAACTACTACTTTGCATCTTGCTCTTTGTCTATCTCTCTCTTATAGACTTTAAGATGATCCCAAAAATGGGTGACAGTGGATCTATTTTGGGTGGCATTTTTCACAAATACATTACGACTTTTGGCATACACTTTATCAGTTAGTATATTTATAATATATAAAACTCTCACTACTATATGTAGCGCGTACTGTGTCATAAATTTATAAGTACGCGTAATTTTCCTGATTATAAATTTATAAAAATATAATAGATATTGTTGGAAAAGTTTGATATTTTGATCATCTTTGACTACTTCTATACTGCCTCTTTTTAGTTCTCTATAATTCAAGATAAAAATACCAACAGCAGATAAAATAGCCAAAGCGATAACAGAAATGTAAATGGTATATATCATTTAAATACTATATCTAGTATACTCTACTAGTTGTACATTTTCACCAAACTTTTGCACTGCACCTGCCAGCTTCTCTTTGACTGTGAGAGCACCATCTTTAACAAATTGCTGCGTCATAAGCTCATCTATACTTTCTGGATTCATAGCACAAACATGCATAGCTAGATCATAGGCGAGAGCTTTGTACTCATCATTTTTGGCTACAAAATCAGTCTCACAGCCGAGCTTGACCATCGCCCCAGATACGCCAGATGCGTGTACATAACTAGCGATAGAGCCAGCCACTATCTCACGGTCAGACTTTTTGGCGGCTTGCTCAGCAGATCTAGCAACTAGTGCTGTACGTGCAGCGGTTTCATCTCCACCATTTGTGTCTAAGGCTTTCTTGATCTCTGCAAATGATAGACCGGTCTCTTCTCTTAATTTTTTGATAGTGTCCATATTACTTTTGTAATGAGTCCTTAATGATCTCTAGGAAGTATTCGACCGAAGCAATAGATCCGTCATTTCCAATAACTGGATGAGAAATTACACTGATATCACAATCAGTATTGGAAAGTGAGATTACTGGTATGTTTAGCAGGGCTGCTTCAGTAGCACACATTTCTTCGTGGCGAGAGTCTATCATCACTATAGCGCCCGGCAGATTTGTCATCGTCGACATGCCGCCAAATTTCTTGTCTAGTCTAGCTATATCACGTTCGATTAGTAGTTGCTCTTTTTTAGTGTATATAGCTAGCTCACCTTTCTCTTTCTTTTTAAGAAGATCGTGTAATTTATCTATACGTTTTTTCATTTGAGGGAAATTGGTAAGGGATCCACCTATCCATCTTTCTGTCACATAAGGCTCGCCGATAGATAAAGACACTTGTCTGATTAGGGGTCTTATCTCTGGCTTTACACCTACAAAAAGTATAGCTTTACCGGTAGCTTGCACAGCCTTTAAGGTCTCTAAGGCGACAGCTATCTGATCTAGGGTATGTTTGAGATCGATAGTGTCTATACCATTTTGAGTCTTGTCGATAAATTTCTTGGCGCTTGGATGTCTTCTCGTCTTGCTATAGCCGTATTGCATGCCTACACGCTTGAGAGTCTCCATATCTATATTATTAATATTTTTAGTCATACGTTACATTATAGCATAAGTCAGAGTAAGTTTCAATAGTTAAGGAGTAGTAGTCGCAACCTGATCTGGCGGGAGGGGGTTTGCAACATCTATTGTGGTGGTGGTAGCGGTAGAAACCACTGGAGTGGACGTAGCTATATCTGTTGTCGTACCCTGAATACTGACTACTGGAGCTGGTGTAACCGCAGCGGACTGGCCAGAAACTTGGAGTATAGCTTTAAACTCTGTTTCGGTCACACAAGTGTCGCCTACACACATAGTTTTAGTCTCTAATCTATCAGTTTTAATCAGTTTTGCTAGACCATCCCTAAAATCATTAAAAGACTTTGACAGCTCCTGTATCGCTTTGATGATAGGACTAAATAGATCATTATATCTCAAGGAGAGTATGCCGTCGCTAGAACTAGCGATGATACCTCCATTTTTATAATTATACTTGTCGAGTGTCGCTTGTAGATCCTGAGCTATAAGACCCATCTCTCTAGTATCCCCAGTCTTCCTGATATAGTCTACAGGCTTTAAGTCATTGATAAATGCTAATCCTAAAGGTATATCTTGTATATCATCCTTGAGAGATCTATCAGATGTGATAGTCCAAGAGACTTGAGTACGCGCAGAAGTGATCAAACCATTGCCTAACTGTATTTGATTTGATCCTGCTGTGGCATTGGCTTGAGCGGCTGCTCCAATGATGATATTGTTATCACCTGTAGTCTGTGTATTGCCTGCCAAGTGCCCAATGATAGTAGAAGAAGCTCCTGTGGTATTTAGTATGAGAGCATTGTCACCTATAGCTATGTTGTTGTTGCCTGTGGTGTTGACTGGCATGACTGCTAATCCTATCGCCACATTATTAGACCCTGATGTAGTAGATCCTAAAGTCTGATAGCCTAGAGCGACATTACCGAGTCCGGTATTAGAGGCTGGGACAGTAGAAAAAGAGAGAGCATTATAACCTACGGCGGTGTTGGTGTTGGTAAAGGCCACGGCTGTATTATTGACATTAGCCATAGCATTGTAACCTATAGCTACAGCATTGGATCCAGCGATAGATGGTAATGAATTATTGCCGACGGCAACGTTAAAGTTACCAGAGCCATTGTTTAACATGCTGCTATAGCCAAAAGCTGAGTTTCCAAATCCGTTAGCGTTGGTATTTAATGCATTTGAACCAAAAGCACTATTACTTGCTCCTCCAGTATTTAATGCTAACGCATTTGAACCAAAAGCACTGTTACCCCCTCCAGAGGTATTTAAAGTTAATACACCAGTACCAAAAGCACTATTTAAAGTCCCTGAAATATTTTTCTTTAGAGCTTGATTACCTACCGCCGTGTTGCCGGTGCCTGTAGTATTGCTCGACAGCGCCAGATACCCTACACCTACCTGTCCTGTGCCTGTGGTATTGTCAAATAGAGCCTGAGTACCGATACTTACATTTTGGGTGCCTGTAGTATTGGAGGCCAAAGATCTAAAGCCTATAGAGACATTATCTGACCCAGAAGTATTTAAAGAAAGTGCATTTTGTCCCATAGCTACATTATTAAAGCCCGTAGTGACAGCGGTGAGAGCTTGGAATCCAGATGCAACGTTGTTACTACCCGTAACCCTAGTCCTGGCTGTGCCAGTACCTGAGCCGACCCCAGTAGCAGTAAATACCACCCCGACTGTATTGGATCCCGCACCTACCAAAGTAAAATTAGTAGTACCAATAGTGGCGATAGAGTAAGTAGTGCCAACTACAAAAAATCCTGCAGTAGTAGATATATCCGCTGCCATAGATTTATAACCAATAGCCATATTTTGAGTACCGCTATGGTTTGCTAAAAGAGACTGAAAGCCAATGGCCGTGTTGTTTGTGCCAGAAGTATTGGAATTTAATGATTGAAATCCTAGGGCTGAATTACCAGTTCCGATAGTGTTACTTAAAAGAGATTGAGAGCCTACAGCAGTGTTGTTTGACCCTGTGTTCCTACTATTTGCTATGCCTGTACCGGAGCCGACACCAGTAGCTAAAAATGTGAGTCCTACCGTGTTGGATGATGCACCTATCAAAGTAAAGTCAGTCGTGCCCAAAGTAGAGATAGTATAAGTACTACCTATCAAAAAGGAGCCCGCACTCACAGCCACATCACCGCTTTGAGCTAAATTACCCACTGCTGTGTTTGAACCACCTGAAATATTTGCATAAAGAGCTTTATAACCACCAGCAAGATTATTGGCTCCTGTAGTATTACTTATCATAGATTGGTATCCTAGGGCAGTGTTGTTTGATCCTGTGGTGCTGATTTGTAAAGATTGTGCCCCTATAGCTGTATTGGTAGTACCTGTAGTATTACTTGATAAAGCTAGAAAGCCTATACCTACAGAGCCTGTGCCAGTAGTGTTATCAAAAAGAGCCCTAGACCCTATGGCTATATTTTGAGTGCCTATAGTATTAGAAGCTAAAGCAAAAGCTCCGAGAGCTATATTATCAGTACCTGAAGTAGTAGAGGCTAGTGACTTATACCCTATTGCTGTATTATACTCTCCTGTTAAAGAGTTGTCGTCTAGTGCGGTATTCCCTACTCTAGTGTTACCTATGAGAGCCACATTCTTTCCTCTACCTACTATGACAGTATTTATGTATTCATCTAGAGACGTAGTAATAAAAGAAGCTGTGACGGTGGCTAAAGAGGTT
>JAYVSD010000057.1:0-2365 GCA_043775745.1 bacterium
AAAAGTTTCAATAATTTTTGCTTGATTTTATAAAAAGTAGACCCCACTGCACGACTAGTTGTGCAGTGGGGTCTGGTATTTGTATATCCCCCCTCCAAATCTTGGAGAGTGGCTGGGGAGTGAGGGTGAGTCCTGAGCCTACACCTTGGCAAGCTCATCGAGATCACTTTCACCTTGGTCAATCTTTGCTTGTGCGGCTCGCACATTAGATAGATGCGCATAGACCCGCAATTGGATATCGACATTCCGAGAGACCATGGCACGGGCGGCAACACGGTCATCGCCTGCCACCTTTTTCGCGTGATGCTGCAAGGCCCTCAGCAAGTCATCCCAATTCTGACTCAGCAAGTGTATCACGCCAGGCTTGCGTTCGCCTTCAAGCTGTGCGAGCCACTCCTCAACTGCGTCACACACCTTCTGGGCCCACTCATCGTACTCGTATTTCGCTTTCGGCATCATGCGCCGACCGAGCCATGTAGCAATATCAACTTCCCACACGACTAACCAAGTGAATAATAGAAAAAAGATGAGTACACCCGACACGCTCAGCCGCCAAGGCAACGCAGCTGACATCAAAAGCACCACAATACCCCAGACGACCCAGAGCGCCGGATGGGTGAGACCCATCCTGTATAGACTATTCAAATTTGGATAAGGCTTTTTGTAGTGCATCAGCAAGATCAGTCGAGTCTTCGGCGACTTAGCAGCCCATTCGGCTTTGCGTTCAGCTTCTCGGCGGACGCGGTTGGCCTGAAATATGGAAGTCAAGAACATGTCAATCTCCTACTCTTGCGAGTGTGACTGGGTATAAAGAGCGGCCCGGGCGGGACGCTCGGCATGATCATATAATAATACTTTATGTCTCGCATGTCAATTATTATGTACTCATCTGCATTTGTGTAATCTAGCTTCTATCAATCTGGCTATAGGTATCAAAATTATAAATATAAAAGCCGCTTTATGTGGCATAGTATATTTATAATTTTCTAATCTATTTTTAGTTTTAATTAAAGACTTTTCAAATCCTAAATGCATAAAAAGTTTATACCCACCATATCTACAAACACAACATAATAGCAGGAGCCACCAAAGCTCTTACATATTTATTTTTTATAGTTATATTCATTTATATATTCTATCACCAAAAATCAAAAAAGACGTAATCATATTTTTATGCTAAAATGTGAATATGAATATCAGAAATAAAAAGCTACATCTAGACTATGAGATGCTAGAGACCATACAGTCTGGCATCGAGCTTTTAGGCTTTGAGGTCAAGGCGCTGAGGGCTAATCAGGCGAGTCTCGAAGGTGCACGTGTAATCATCCGTGGTGCTGAAGCATATGTAGTCGGTTTACAGATCAGACCCTATCAAGCCAGTAACACTCCCAAGAGCTATCAACCAGATCGCACACGTAGGCTATTACTTAAAAAGTCCGAGATACTCAAGCTCTCTACCACTGACCGCCAAGGTCTCTCTCTACTCCCGCTATCAATATACGATAGCGGAAATCGTATCAAGCTCGATCTGGTACTAGCAAAAAAGAAAAAGAAGTGGGACAAGAGAGAGGATCTAAAAAAGAAGTGGGACTAGAATATCAATCTTGTCAAATATTGACATTTATCTATAACTTTTATATACTAAATAGGTTCCAAATATGGGGATGAATAGATTCGATCTTTGAAATTATATATAAAAGCAATGCCGAAAAGAGATGACTCGTTAACATCTCAAAACAGATTGCAAAAGCAAATACTGCCAGCGTAGCCAGCCCTTCTTGGGCTGTGCCTTACGCTTTCGCTCCTGCTATGGCCTAGCCGCTAGCACAGCTTGCTGTGCAGCCCTACTCCTCAGTAGCGAATGCATCTACCTGCCATGTCGCGCGGGATCAGATGTATAATAGTAGCGACATGTAGCCCTTTCGCGATCGCATATCACGAAAACAAGTGAAACAAATATGCTTTGCTATACATGATTTTGTTTGCCTTATACACGTATAGTGAGCACCTTTAGGCCGACTAAGCATTGTACACTTTTATATATAACTCTCTGACACGAGGGCTCGATACCCTCCATCTCCACCCAATAATTTCAACAGTATTTTTATTGTGAGTTATATACCAGACTTTCTTCTATTGTCTTCTTTACACAACATCTGGCAATTGTTAGCAATAGTCCTGCCTCCAGCATGCCATGGATCTATATGATCAGCTTCCATGTCCACAATTTCAAATTTATTTTTACATACTAGACAAATACCATTTTGCTTTTCATAAGTCTCACGCTTCATATTAGGAGTAAAGGCTCTTATAGATAGATATTTTTCTTGTTTGGTTAGTATATAAGGATATATCCCAGATTTTT
>JAYVSD010000058.1:0-5644 GCA_043775745.1 bacterium
TCTACTGCCTGCATCAGCAAGATGTCACCCGACTCGACGTGGTCAATTTCATTGCCCACGGCATCAAGAAGAGTGAGCCGCTCAAGCGCCGCAAGACCCGGCTTTTGATCCTTTGCACCGACCGAGAGTTATTTGTCCTGATTTCAAGGATGGTGACGGTGACCCCAGATGGTGATGGCTGGCTATTTGAAGAGGTAAAGTATGACTGTTTGCTAGCGTGCACCTCCATGGCGGTAGCCATGGAGGTGATGGAGCGCCAGCAGGTCGACATGTTCGCTTTTACCCCAAGCAACAACATCGAATTCATGGAGTTGGAGGCAGAGAAGGTGTCTCAACTGTGTAAACAGTTCAATCTCTTGATCATTTACGACGACAGCAGGGGCGCGTCATCGGGTTGATCTCCAAGGTGCTACTGTCGAGCCGCATTTCCATTCGCGAGGATGGTGATGCGGTTTTTTGATTTTTATGTTATCATGTATGGATGATTATCGCCTATGTTGATGCTTCAAACATCATATTATCTGCACGTAGAGCGGAGATTGATATTGACTTCTTAAGATTAAAAATATATTTAGAAGATAAGTATGACGTAGAAAAAGTTTATTATTTTACACCAAATCTAAAAAGCACAAAAGATGAAAATAATGCTTTAATTAATGCTGGTTTTGAAGTCGTATTCAAAGAAATTTACCATGAAAATGATAAAACTAAAGCTAATTGTGATGTGGAGATCTCTCATTATATCACTAAACACATAGAGAATAAAATGGTTTCGGGTATGGTGCTGCTGAGTGGTGATGGTGACTTCTTTATTTTGCTAGAGTACGCAAAGATCAATAATGTGTCGTTGGATATAGTATCTACAGACCCACAGTCCACTTCAAAATTGTTAAAAAGAAGGTTTTACAATAAAATAACATTCTTAATAGATATAAAAGATAGGCTTGAAAAAGAAAAGCCCCCAACGAACACGGAAGATCGTAAGGGTAACTTTTCGGTAATCTAAGTATATCAAATCCAAAATAATAAGTCAAGATAATATGAAACCAGAAAACAATAGTCACATTTTTAAAAATATAAAAGCCAAAAGAGGTATAGCCGGCCTTGGTCTTTTCGCTCTCCAAGATATCAAAAAAGGGGAGAAAATAGTAGAGTATATAGGGAATATTTTAAATAAAAAAGAAGCCGATGAAGCACCAACCAATATGTATCTCTTTGAAGTCAATAGGAACAAAACTATAGATGGATCAGTAAGGTGGAACATAGCGAGATACTGCAATCATTCTTGTGATGGTAATGCTGAGAGCGAAATCAGGAAGGGTAGAGTATATATAATGTCTACCAAAGATATAAAGGCGGGAGACGAGATAGTGTATGACTATGGTGAGGAATTCTTTAATGAATATATCAAAGATAAAGGCTGTAGATGTGATACCAAAGAGCATTTGTACTCCTAGTCATTATAAATATGGATGAAATAGAGATCAAAAATAGGATACTAAATATAGAAAATAGGATGAATACAGATATGAATTTCTGGTCTGACAGTGATAGTGCTCAAGCAGAGATGCGTGAACTAAAAGATCTCAAGGATAAGCTCGATGGAGAGAAGGCGCTCGATCGTGGTGGCTGTACTATGAGTATATTGGCAGGAGCAGGAGGCGACGATAGCGAGGACTGGGCGCGCATGTTATTGGCGATGTATCTACAATATGCCGATAGTCAGACTTGGGTCTACAAAACTTTACATAAAAATAAAAATGATCACAATGGATATCGCAGTATCACTATAGAGATAAAATCAAAAGAAGTGGTAAATAAATTAGGGGCCTATGGTCAACTTAAAAATGAAAATGGTGTGCATAGACTAGTACGCATCTCACCATTTAATGCCAATGATAAAAGGCATACCAGCTTCGCTTTGGTCGAAGTGATGCCCATACTGCCCGATGTACATAAAGTACCAATCAAAGATGAAGAGCTAGAGATAAGCTTTGCCAATGCAGGTGGTCCAGGTGGTCAAAATGTAAACAAGCGCGAAACCAAAGTGATAGTGAGACATAAGCCCACGGGTATAATAGTGACCATAGCGACAGAGCGTAATCAAGAGCAAAATAGAAGTATAGCTTTGGAAATGTTACAAGCTAAACTGTACAAAATAAGGGAAGATGCACGCAAAGCTGAGATAAAAGGTCGTCAAGTGAGTAAAACTATCGAAATAGAATGGGGTAATCAGATTAGGAACTATGTACTACACCCGTACAAATTGATCAAAGATCTACGCAGTGGCTATGAGACCCACGATGTTGATGATATATTGGAAAAGGGAAATATAGGGGAGATGTTGAGAGCTTTGTTATAGCTATTATGTATAAAGACATTGAGTGAAAACTCATAACGTGTTATAGTAAATGTATGCTTCATTTCCAAAATGTAAATAAAGAATACAAAGACGGTGTGGGTGTGCTTACAGATATAAATCTAGAAATAGAGGAGGGAGAGCTGGTATCTATAGTGGGGCACTCTGGTGCGGGTAAAAGCACACTCATCAAGCTACTTTTAGGCGAAGAGGCACCGACTACCGGGCATGTATATTTTCACAATACCCCCATACACAAACTTAAGGGCTCTGATATGATAGATTATAGGAGGAAGATCGGGGTGGTGTTTCAAGACTTTAGACTTATCCCCTATAAAACAGCCTACGAAAATATCGCCTTTGCAATGGAGGCAGCAGGTAAAACTGATCAAGAAATCAAAGAGGATGTACCGCATGTGTTGGCATTAGTGGATCTGGCAGATAAGCTACATCATTTCCCTCACGAGCTTTCTGGCGGTCAAAAGCAGCGCATAGCCATAGCACGCGCCATAGTAAATAGACCAGAGATCATCATTGCGGATGAGCCGACTGGTAATCTAGACCCAGTAAACACTTATGATATAGTGCAAATACTTAAAAAGATTAACGATCTAGGCACTACTGTAATATTGACTACTCACAACAAAGGTGTAATTGATAATTTGGGTCGTCGTGTGATCACCATGGAAAATGGCAACATTCAAAAAGATGAAAAAGGTAAAGTTAATAAAAAGATTGATCAGCACAATAAAGAATAAATATGACTATAATTAAAAGAATATTTAAAGCAGGACTACAAGGTTTTTATAGAAATAGAGTAGTGTCACTATCCTCTATATTTATTTTGATTTTGACTTTATCAGTAGTGATGAGTTTAAATATCGCACACTATGTTTTTAACTACACTTTAAATAGTATTAAAGATAAAGTTGATATAAGAGTATATATGAAAGCTGATGCGACCGACGAAGAGATGGCTGGAGTATTAAACAATATTAAAAGTATAGCTAATGTAAAGAATGTATTGATAGAAAGTAAAGCTGATGCTCTATCCAAGTACAAAGAAGTGCACAAAAATGACAAAGATGCTTTGATTGCACTTGAAGAGATAGGAATAAATCCTTTTGGTGCTTCTATTACCGTACAAGCCTTAGATACTAGTCATTATGAAGGTATAGAAAAGAGTATACAGAAGTATAGCGAGGACAGAATCATACAATCAGGCACAAGTGCTATAGATCATATAAACTATCAAGAGCTACGTAATAGTATAGAAAAGATAAACAATATCGCTAGCCAAATAGACATGATAGGTATATGGACTTCAGCAGTTTTTATTTTTATGAGCTTTATGATAGTCTATAACACCACTAGATTATCTATTTATGTTTTTAGAGAAGAAATTAACATCATGAAGCTGGTAGGCGCTTCCAACTTTTTTGTACGCGGACCATTTATCGTCGAGGCTGTCTTATATGCTATAGTTGCCACCACGGCTACTTTAGTAATCTTTTATCCTTTGAGTATTTGGCTGACATCTCGGTCAGTAAATTTTTTACAAGGTCTATCCATATATGAGTTTTATATATCTGATTTATGGCGCTCTGCCGCTTTACTATTGCTCACCGGAGTGATAATTACTGCCATATCATCATATGTAGCAGTTAGGAGATATTTAAGGGTTTAGTCGCAGTAGATCTTCTATCTTTTGTCTATGCTTTTCACCGAGGTCTAGTTTCACTTCCACATGAGGTAGAGTACGGATAGGGAGTCGTTTCTTGATTTCAGTTTTAAGTTCACCACGCATACGCATAGCAAAGCCGACGGCCTCTTCCTCGTATATTTCTGGCATGACGGTGATATATACAGTGGCATTCTTCATGTCTGGACTATAACTAGCATTGGTTACGGTAATTAAAGCTTTGCCATTGGTCTCACGAGCAAAGTAATCTCCAGCGATTTTCTTGAGTTCTTGTATAAGTTTCTTTTGTCTAGTACTGAGATGTTCATCCATATTTATATTAGTCTTTTCTTTTCTATTAAAATAAGTTTTATTATATCGCCCTGTATGATCTCCACTTTGCTTTCTACCATGAGGCCACATTCGTTACCTTCGGCCACTTCTTTGGCTTTCATTTTCATTTGTTGTAGCTCGGTGATTTTACCTTTACCCAGATCAAATTCACGTCTCACTATTTTGATCATACCATTATCTTTTAGTAAACCTGCAAATACTTTACCTCCTATTACTTGCTTTTCACCGTTTACGCTAAAAGTTTTGATAACCTTTAGTTCGCCAAGCACAGTTTCTACCTCTTCGAATGGTAATCTATTCTCAAATTCTATATCGAACCATTCTGTGAGCTTGTATATAATATCAAAAATTTTAGGTTGAAATCTAAATCTCTCAGCTTGTTCTTTGGCTTTTTGCTCTAGCTTGACTTTAAAGCCCAATATAATAGATCCTTGATCACCGCTTGCTTGCATTATGTCACCTTCGGTGATATTGCCGACAGCACTATTAATAATTTTTATTTTTGTATCTTTGGTCTCTCTCTTTTTGAGCTCGCTAGATATCATTTCGAGAGTACCTTGTGTGTCGGCTTTGATGATTACAGGTATCACCACTTTTGCATTGCGGTAGATTTTAGGATCCAAGACACTCTTTATTGCATTGTGCACTTCTTCTTTTTGCAAAGTTTCTATATACTTTTTATCTGCGCTAGAGATGAATATGGTGCCAACTTTGGGTATGGTATCAAAGCCTGTAACCTTGATAGCTTGACCTGCAGTAGCGTTCTGGATAGATTGCCCTCGAAAGTCCTCAACTATACGTATAGGTGAGCAACTGATACCAGCAAGCACTGATCCAGAGACTGGCATAGTGCCGTCTTTTAGTATTAGAGTAGCTGAGATACCACGTTTGGTATCGACAAAGCTCTCCAATACTATACCAGTAGCATCTACTGTTAAATCAGCTTTTAGCTCCGCCATATCCGCCGTAAGAAGTATATTTTCTAAAAGATCATCCACCCCTGTGCCGACTTTAGCGCTGATACAGACAAAAGGTATGTCACCTCCTAAACCTTCTAGATAGATACCATTTTCTAGTAGATTATTTTTAGTTTTTTCTATGTCAGCATTGGGTTTGTCTATTTTATTAATAGCTACTATGTAAGGAATTTTCTTTTTGTCTATAGTTTGCCACGCTTCTATAGTTTGAGCTTTGACACCATCTTCGGCACTCACCACTAGTACCGCCACATCTGCTATCTCTATACCGCG
>JAYVSD010000059.1:0-2909 GCA_043775745.1 bacterium
ATCTCTCTTATTCTATTTTTCAAGTCCTTGAGATCAGCAGCCAGACAAAAGGTAGCCATCATCTCAGATGCTGCTGTGATAGTGAAATCAGGTCGCAAGGCTCTATCGTTGACATCTAGACACCTTTTCCAATACACTTGATCTATATTTAGAGCATTGCCTTGATATATATGATTATCGACTACACTCGCAATAAGATTGTTGGCACTTGTAATCGCATGCATGTCTCCGTTAAAATGTAAATTGATATCAACACTAGGATATAACTGTGACTGACCACCACCTGTAGCTCCACCTTTGGTACCAAACACAGGCCCGAGTGACGGCTCGCGCAGTGCTAGACAGACACTGTCTCCCAATTTACTAAATGCGTCAGCGATACCTATCGATGTAGTAGTCTTACCTTCGCCGTATGGTGTAGGACTAGTGGCTGTGACAAGTATAACTTTACCATTTTTACTTTTATCAAAGCTATTATTTATCTTAGCTTTATATTGCCCGTATAGCTCTATGTCATTCTCATCTAAACCTAGCTTTTTAGCTATATTTATTATTTTATCCATATTTAATTTACTAGTTTATAAAGTTATTATTATTTTATAAAAAAGCATTATATCATAAGGATTTTAATTTATTATTAGTGTGCGTCGGGAAGGATTTGAACCTTCGAAGCCCGATGGGCGACAGATTTACAGTCTGTTGTATTTGACCACTCTACCACCGACGCATGTCAGTATTATACATCAAAAGCCATAAAATTCCAAATGCGATACGGGCTTCATATCTATTGACTTTATATATAAATATGTTATAATATATTTATAGGCAATCTTGCCACGTTCTTCGAACAAGGGAATTCATGCCACACGCTATATTCACTTTTTTGTTTTTTGCTTTGCTCTTTACCGACGGTAAAGGCAAAGAGGTAGCGCTGCTACTTGTGGGTGCTATGTGGGCTGTGTATGCGTTCGCAACGCGTACACGCACAGCGCGAGCTGTCGCGCCAGCACCACCCTCAGCCCCAATCAATGCCGTACACCAAATCGAAAGATTGGTGACGGCGGCACCGATGCTGTGGTGCTGTTTGGGCCTATTCTTGGCTACCGTGATTTATCTGCATTTCGGCAAGGAATGGAGCTGGACCTGGTCTATAGTGTCTGGAATTTTGATCACCTTGCTACTTTTGTGGGCATATCACACTGGTTTGCGGGGTCTACTCCATGGACTGGGATATATTTTGTCCAGATTGTGGAGTTTGATCTGTTTGCCGGTGCGCACACTAGGATGGGTCGGTGTCGTCATCTCGATTGCGATCATAGTGATAATAATATCATCGATCGTGATCATGGTGCGATAAGGCCAAAGGTCACCCTAGAAATAGAGTCCTAAACTAAATTTTCTTTAGCAAAGAGAATTTGGCTTAGGGCTTTTCTTATTATAAAATCAAAACTCATGTTATCATATATAGATGATAATAGAAAAGTCTGAGTATAATCAATACTTTCATTTAAAGAAATTATTAGAAATTAAAGATATACCAAAGAGGCTGTATTGTGAGGGTAATGTCGAGCTTTTACATAAAGAAGATTATAAAATACTCTGTTTAATCGGCTCCCGTAAATGCACTAGTTACGGCCGAGATGTGGTAGAGAGGCTGGTGGCAGACATGGCCAGCGAAAAGATAATCATACTCTCGGGTCTCGCTCTCGGTATAGACGGAGTAGCCCACAAAGAGGCACTTAAAAATAAATTACCTACTATCTCTATACCAGGATCAGGTCTCGACCGTGATGTCCTACACCCACAGACACATGTAAATCTCGCCAATGACATCATATCGCATGATGGCCTACTCATAAGTGAGCGCGAACCTAGTTTCAAAGCCACCATCTGGTCTTTCCCATCCCGCAATCGCATCGAGGCTGCGATCTCTGACGCTATACTCATCGTAGAGAGTGAGGCTAAAAGTGGCACACAAATAACTGCGAGATTAGGCTTAGAATATAATAAAAATATAGGTGTGATCCCTGGATCCATATTCTCCCCTATGTCAGTCGGCACTATCAAACTCTGGAAAGAAGGAGCCATGCCCGTGTGTGACGCCGATGATATGAGAGAGCTTTTAAATATAAAGACAGAAAATAATAACGACTTTAAAAACTCAAGTCTATTTTCTTCTTTAGAAGAAAAACTAATATTAGAGTTATTGACCGAACCTAAAAACAAAGAAAGTTTAATAAATGAAAGTGGACTAGAATTCACCACTGCTCTCATCACTATCATCAAACTAGAAGGCGCAGGCTATATCAAAGAGGAGTGGGGTGAGGTCAGGAGAGTGAGATAGATTTGACTTTAAATCAAAATATGCAATAATAGACAGAACATATGAAGCTAATAATAGTAGAGTCTCCAAGCAAGGCTAAAAAGATTGAAGGCTTTTTGGGTAAAGAATACATAGTCCGTGCTAGCGTGGGGCATGTGAGAGATTTGCCCAAGAGTAACAAGAAGGCTATAGAAATCGAAAATGGCTTCAAGCCTCATTATGAAGTAGACCCTAAAAAGCTCCCCGTATTGAAAGAGATACGCGACTATGCTAGGAAGGCTAGCCATATATATCTAGCGACTGACCCAGACCGTGAGGGTGAAGCCATAGCTTGGCATATCAAAGACGAACTCAAACTAGATACTGCCGACCGTATCACGTATAATGAAATTACAGAGGAGGCCGTACGCTATGCACTCGATCATCCTCGCCCTATAGATATGAATCTCAAAGATGCTCAAGAGGCACGCCGTGTACTAGATAGACTCGTCGGCTACGATCTATCTCAAATCGTATGGAAAAAAGTACGATATGGACTCTCAGCTGGTCGTGTCCAATCCCCTGCCTTACGCATAGTCATGGAGCG
>JAYVSD010000060.1:0-5740 GCA_043775745.1 bacterium
TGCTCTTAGCTGCGCGCATATTAGGTATACCTGTGATCCTGCATGAGAGTGACACAATACCAGGACGCGTATCAGCTTGGGCTTCTGGCTTTGCATATAGGACAGCGCTTAGCTTTAGTAAAGCGGCAGAGAAGACCAAAATGATCAATATCGCCCACACAGGTCAACCGATAATGGCAGATTTAGTACCGCCTATAGGCTATGACAAAGAGTACTATTATGGCAGACCTATACTGTTGGTTACTGGTGGGTCCCAAGGCTCACAAACTATAAATACACTTATTTTCTTATCTCTAAATGAATTACTTAAAAAGTATGATATAGTGCACATAGTAGGTGATATCAATTATGATACAGCTAAAATAGAAGCTGAAAAAGTTTTACAAAATGATCCCAACAAAGCCAATTATGTACTATACGGACATGTCAATTTAGCAGAAATATATCCAAAGATTGACATTGCTATATCTCGTGGTGGAGCCACAACTATGTTTGAATTGGCTTTATGGCAAATACCAACTGTATTTATACCATTATCTGGTAGTCATGATGAACACCAAGCCCAAAATGCTTATGAAGCGACAAAAGCAGGCTGGGCCAAAAGCATAGAAGAAGAAAATCTCTCCTCACATATGCTCATACAAGTTTTAGATAGCATGACTGAGAATGTGTCTGTATACAATGAGCTCTCCGAGAAAGCAAAAGGTTTTGGAAATAGAGATGCGGCTCGTATTATCGCCCAAGAAATATTAAATGTATTAAAGACACATTAAATTAAGAAATCTTTTAATTCCACCACACCCATTTGCTAGCCCAACCGACACCAGTACCAATAGAAAAAACAAAGAATAGTATCAAAATTAAGTTGGGTATAGAGATGGTGATCATATATTTATTGATATGTTAATTATAACATAGGTCTATCAAATGTAGAAATACATAAGCCCCTCCGGAAGGGGCTTATGTCGTATATATACTTGAGGCGCCGAGGACATTACTATAATGTAACTCAATCATTATAAACCTCTACTATCTGGTTTATGTCGTGACGACACCGAAGTGTTCACAGACTATAAGATTTCGCTATGTAACCCTTAATTTGTGGCAAGGGAGAAGGCTGCGACTGTAGCTCCGGCCTTTTACTTCACAGGAGCTGTATATATAATACTACAAATACAGATGTTTGCAATATACTAAAATGAAATGTTGTGGACAACTTATCTCAGGGTTTGTATTGTCGTAAAAGATATATTGTGCGACTATAAATATATAGAAACAAGACATACAAGATCTGGTGTCTTATTCAGTCAAAAATTTTCTTACCAGTCTCTTTAGTTTTAAATTGCAACACTATCTGCTCTACCTCCTCATAACTATCACACTCCATCAAAGACATACGTAACTCTTTGGCACCATCAAAGCCATTGACATAAGCCTTGTAATGTTTTTTCATAATTGCGAAGCTTTTAATGTTGCCAAGTCTCTCTAAATAGAGTCTCGTATGCTCTAGCATGATCGTTAACTTTTCTTCTAGGCTAGGTTCTACTTTACGATCCCAATCAAAGACCCAAGGACGACCAAATACTCCCCGCCCGATCATCACACCATCAGCGTATATATCTGGATCGTCATATTTGTTTTGGGCATCAATGAGATCAATCACATCTCCATTACCTATAATTATAGTCTCGGGAGATAGCTCATGACAAAAGTCTCTGATCTCTTTAAAAAGTTCCCAATGTGCTGGCACCGCACTCATTTCTTTTCTTGTACGTAGATGTATGGTGAGAACTGGTATATTACAGCTCAGTATATGTGGCAGCCAAAGCTTGTATTCAACTTTGTTATAGCCTATTCTGGTTTTTACTGATACCGGTATCTCACCCGCTGCTGCCTGAGCAGCTTTGATCACTGCTATAGCTCGCTCTGGATCTAATATCATAGCTGATCCCGCACCTTGATCGACTATAGTACCTACAGGACAGCCCATATTGATATCCACACCGTCAAAACCAAGTTCACGACACATCTCTACCGCCTTATACATATTATCAGGATCCGCAGTAAATAGCTGCGCCACTATCGGCCTCTCGTGTTCTCCATATTGTAAATCATACTTTAACACTTCTCTGCCAGGACTACATAGTCCATCTGCTGAGACGAACTCCGTCCACATCACATCAGGTCCACCACCATTTTGACCCATACGACTATAACGTGAGATAAGATCACGGAAGACCACATCAGTCACATCTGCCATCGGAGCGAGCGCTATTATCGGTCTATGGGCGGCTACTGCTCGCATTTGTACTAGAGGCCAAAACCCCTTCACCATTTGATTTTTCATATTCTTTGAACTTATAGAATAACTTATTTGGGAAGCGTATGTCAAGGTATAGCAGAGAGTAGTCTTTATTATCCATCTTACTCTTGAGCTCTTTGTCTTGCATTGCTGAGAGCATATCATTCCATGATATATCTATATTATTTTTAGTATTGGCTCTAATTTCACCTATATCATATTTAAAATAAACATCATTATACTTGTCAAAGATTATAGAAACTATATTTTTATGATTATACTTATCGAGTCTCTTGGAGAAAGTCTGTATCCAGATTTTATCTGCCGTGGTGATACTAGTGCTAGTAGCTAAAGATAAATTATCTATATTTATATTTTGTACAGTCTTTATATCTCTATTTAAATTAAATAGGTCTTTGTGTAAAACATATTTAAAATAAACAAAAGCTAAAAAGCTAGAACCTAGGAGTGCCCAAAATATTTTTCTTGACATATGGTATTAAGGCTGATGGTACTGTAATAGTACCATCAGCATTTTGATAATTTTCTATTATTGCTGTTACCAGTCTAGGTGTCGCTGCAGCTGTGTTGTTGAGCGAGTGTACAAAGCGCATTTTGCCTTCAGCATCTCTATATCGTATATTGAGTCTACGTGTTTGGAAATCATGGAAATAGCTAGCACTATGAGTCTCTCTATACTTGTTTTGTGATGGCATCCACACTTCGATATCATACTTCTTTACTTGACCCAGACCTAGATCTCCACCACAGTTAGCAACTGTATGATAATGCAGACCCAACTCTTCCATCATCATCTCGCTATGTCTAGTTATCTCTTCGTGCAGATCTACTGATATGTTATGATTGGCTTCGCAAAGCACTATTTGTTCACATTTATAAAATTCATGTACTCTGATCAAACCTTTTACATCTTTGCCATGACTACCCGCCTCTTTACGGAAACAGGGGCTCCATACTATCATTTTCTTGGGTAAATCTTTGACATCTAATACCTCTCCACTATGATAATACATGGCTGCGACTTCACCTGTACCAGCCAGATAATCTTCACCATCACTGTATAAATCATCTTCACCTTGGGGTAAATATCCAGATCCTAAAAGAGTCTCACGTCGCACTAGTGATGGTACTAACATAGGAGTAAAGCCTTTACCACTCCATCTCTCCATCGCATATGTCCATATAGCCATCTCTAGCATCGCTGCATCGCCTTTGAGATAATACCCCCGGAATCCTGAAGTCTTGGTACCTCTAGTAAAGTCCACCATGTCTTGAGCCTCCATGATCTCAATATGATCCCGTGGTTTGAAATCCATCGCTCTAGGCTCACCCCATCTCTTGACCTCTACATTATCAGCGTCACTCAGACCGTCTGGCACTGTCATATCAGGTATATTAGGTACAGTGAGCATTATATCACGCCAAATGACCATAGCTTTATTTAATTTATCTTCGGCTTTTTTTAGACTATCTTTAACCTTTTGCATATCATCTATCGCTATGACACGTTCGGACTGAGTCATAGTCGCGATGCGGTCTGACACGGTATTTTGTTGAGTGCGTAGATCCTCTACCACCTTTAACAAAGAAAGCCTCTCTTCGTCAACTTTGATGAGATTGGCTATGTCAAAGCTAATGCGTTTCTTTTCGGCTGCTAATTTGATGAGATCACTATTGTCTCTAATGAATTTAATATCTAACATATATATATTATACCTTAGTTTTGTTTTTATTAAAAGTATGTTATTATATATCTATTGGGCCCTTAGCTCATTTGGTAGAGCACTTGTTTTGCACTCAAGAGGTGAGCGGTTCGAATCCGCTAGGGTCCACATGAATACAAGACTTTTTATTTCTGATAACGAAAAGAGAGATATTATCAAATATCTTGAACAAGGAAAAGTACTCCCTGAGAAATACCGCTTCCTACTTTTCAAAGCGGACCGTGAAGTAGAACTTGTCTGGAATGGCAAGTCAGATGAGGTGGCAAATGTCGTTCTGCCTTTCCAACATATAGAACAGATTGATGAACCTCGCGCGGGTAAAGAGTTTGGTGACAGAGGCACTCTTTTTGATATGTCAGGTAAACAAATTACAGGCTGGACCAATAAACTTATTTGGGGAGATAACAAACTCATTCTCTCATCTCTTAAAAATGGTCCGATGAGAAAAGAAATTGAAGCCCAAGGTGGCCTCAAACTTATTTATATTGACCCACCTTTTGACGTGGGTGCTGATTTCTCAATGGATATACAAATTGGTGAGGGTGATACTTCTGAGAGTTTTACCAAGAAGCCGTCAGTAATAGAAGAGATCGCCTATCGTGATACGTGGGGTAAAGGTTCAGATAGTTTTATCGCGATGATTTATGAACGCTAGAAACTAATGCACGACTTACTTGCAGAAGATGGAAGTATTTATGTCCATTGCGATTGGAGAGTAAACAGTTATATGAGACTAATACTTGATGAGGTTTTTGGGAAAAATAATTTTTTGAATGAAATATCTTGGAGTTATTTTGCCTTCAAACGTTCTACAACAAAAAAGTTTCCTCAAAAACACGATAACATTTTTTCGTATTGTAAAAATAAGGAAAATTATATTTGGAACACACAATATAAACCTCACAGTCCTGAATATCTAAAACGCTGGAAAAAAGATGAAAATGGAAGACTTTATAGAGATGATGTAAACCCTACAAAAGGAGGCACGCGCATCATTTATCTTGATGAGATTGGAGGTGACATAGTTGACTCCGTTTGGGACGATATTCCACCCGTAAACCCTGTTGCTCAGGAAAGAGTTGATTATCCTACTCAGAAACCCGAAGCACTTATTGAAAGAATAATAAAAGCATCTACGAGCGAGGGTGATTTAGTCGCAGATTTCTTTTGTGGTTCTGGCACAACACTTGCTGTTGCAGAAAAACTTGGTCGTAAATGGATAGGAACTGACCTTGGTAAGTTTGGTATACATACAACAAGAAAAAGAATGATTGGAGTGCAGCGTGAACTCAAAAAGGCCGGTAAAGATTTTCGTGCTTTTGAGATACTTAACGTTGGTAAATATGAACGAGAAAGTTTCTTAAGTACCAATGATGACTTGCGTAGAGATGAGAAAGCAAAACAAGCCGAAAGAAAAGAGAAGGAGTTTGTCACTCTCATACTCTCTGCTTATAAGGCAGAAGCTGTGGAAAGTTTTGTAACTATCGTCGGTAAAAAGCGTGACCGTCTTGTTGCTATCGGACCAATTAATCTCCCTGTATCATCTCAGTTTGTGCGAGAAGTAGCTTCTGAGTGTCAATCAAAAAATCTCACTAAGATTGATATTCTTGGCTTTGACTATGAAATGGGGCTTAACTTTAGCGAGTATGCAGATCAGGGTATCGATGTTGCTTTCAAGATTATTCCTCGTGAG
>JAYVSD010000061.1:0-5334 GCA_043775745.1 bacterium
TTTGTCGGTAGTAAAAGAAGAATTGAAGTTAGCAGCACCCCGCTCTATGTCTCTCATCATGTTACAGGGTCGAGCATTATTTGTCGCTTCGATGACGACATTGCTCGGTACTGGCGTGCTCACCGCTTATACTTTTGCAAATAATTTCTATATGATACCCATTACTGCTATCGGTGTGAGTTTTATCACCGTAGCATTCCCTAAACTTTCCGCTCTATATGAGTCCCAGAAGAGAGAAGAATTTTATCACAAAATACAAAATGATATAGTCATACTCATTTGTATAGCAGTACCGGCAGCTATAGCATTTTATTTCTTATCTTCCAAAATTGTCAATCTGGTCTATCCGCATCTCAATGATAAAGCTAGCGTGATCATTATGCTTTCTACACTCTCTTGTACTATACCACTATATGTATTGACTCTGTATTATACTCGAGCTTCATTTGCTAGGCGTGATGCTATCACGCCACTCATATCACAAAGTCTATCGGTAGTATCTGTAGTCATCGCCATCTATCTACTATATATACATGGCTACGGCATACTTTCTATAGTTTATGCTTTTAATATCAGTTTGATTTTAGAATTTCTTATTATCTATTTCTTGTTTCATCACAAAAGTAGAATTTATGAAAATTAAATCACAGATCAAAAGTTTGAAAGAATTAACTACTTTCCGTATGGGGGGAGAGGTTACAATTTATAATTTACAAAATGAGAAAGATGTAGAGAGTTTTGCTTTACAAAATTTAAAATTTAAAATCCTAGGAGGTGGATCAAATATTTTGGTAAGTAATAAAGATTTAAATGTATCTTTTATAAAATATACAAAAAGTGATATAAGGTGGGAAGATAATCTCATCATGGTAGATGCTGGTAAAAATTGGGATGAGTTAGTAGAAGAGACTGTAGCTGCTGGCTATTATACTTTAGCAGCACTTTCTCTCATACCTGGTACAGTTGGTGCTGCACCAGTACAAAATATTGGAGCATATGGCACAGAAGTATCAGAGAGCATAATTAAAGTCAAAGGATATGACTACTTAGAAAAGACTTGGAGAGTATATTCTAATCAGGATTGTAAATTTGGGTATAGGAAAAGTCGATTTCAAAAAAATCATAACTTCCTTATTACTTCTGTGACCTTTAAACTTAATAAAGACATAAATAAAATACCCACAGAGATACGAGATACAGTCATACACACTCGCGATAGCAAGCTACCCCGTGTACAGACACAAGCCTCGGTCGGCTCATTTTTTAAAAATCCGATAGTACAGGAAAGTATATTAAACAAGATATTATTAGACTATAAAGATATGCCACATTACCCTCAGAAGCAGCTCTTCAAACTTGCTGCTGGCTGGCTCATCGAGCATGCTGAGTGCAGAGATATAAAAGATGATACTTTCTTTTTGTATGAAAAGAATTGTTTGGTAATTACACACAGAAACCCAAACCCAGATCTAAATAATCTTTTGGCTTATGCTAAAAAGATACAAAATAGAGTCTATGAGAGATTTGAGATAAAATTAGAAATCGAGCCAGAGATAATTAAATAGATTTGACTGTGAGTTTGGACTGTCTGGCTTTATCAATTTTAGGCATGCGTATGATCAGTAGTCCATGCTTTTCGACTGCTTCAGCACTTTCTATCTCTACTTCATGAGGTAGCATGATAGTACGAGTAAATGTACCCCAAAATAGTTCACGATAAAAGTAATCATCATCTATCACTGTGCTATTAGCTTCTCTCCTACCTCTGATAGTAACCATATCACGAGTGATAGAGATGTGCAGGTCTTGAGGTTTGACTCCAGCCACCATCGCTTCGATGATAATCTCTTTGTCTGTTTGATATAGATCTACTGATAATTCACCACTATTTTCTTCTTCTTCAATTTCTATGCTATCCTCGTCACGCATAGAGTGACGCACAGGTAATTCTTCTTTGATCGATGGTCGACCAGCAGCAGCGCGTACTTTTGTGATAGATTTTTTAATTGGTAACTCTATCACCTCTTCGGCCATCTCAAAAGTATCTATATCTACTGTATCATCATCGTCATCTTGAACTATATTTCCTGTTAATCTTTCGAAGAAAGACTTTTTACTATCTTTGAGCATGTTTTTATAAAGTAAGCTGTTAAGTTATAAATACATTATATACCTTTTTATTAAAAGTAAAAGAGTGTTTATACACAGACTTTGAGAGAGGGTATAGTCTATTTATTTATGAGTTTACCACTTAGCGACCATCAGTATATCATTATCATCTTTAAATTTGACTTTACCCCATAATGCTTCAGTGAGGAAAGGCATAAATGGATGCATCACTATCATCTGCTCCCGCAAAAGTATCCTTAATAAAAGTTGTGCACTATTTTTATTGTCTATAATATCCTGACTTGCTTTTTCACCTAGGTCTTGAGCATTTTGTATACGTGTCTTGTGTGTCTCGATGACGACATCACAGAAAGTTTTCCAAAAGTAGTCATAGATTTTCTCACTAGCGAGATGTAATCTATAGTTTTCTATATCATTTGTAATATCTTGTTTTATATCTCGCCATGCGATAAATATTTTTTTGTCTTCATCTATCAAATCATGTTCAGAGATGGTGTAAAAAGTAAACCCATCTGTCTTTTCTAATACAAAGCGAGCAGCATTCCAGATTTTATTTGCAAACTTTTTATAAGCCCCGACCTTTTTGGGGTCTAGGTTCATGTCTACGCCAGGAGCATTGTTTACTATGAGCCCCATACGGAGAGCATCAGTACCATATTCATTTGACACTTCCAATGGTGAGATGACATTGCCTTTACTCTTGCTCATCTTTTGACCTTTGGCATCGCGTACCATACCATGCATATATACATCTTTGAACGGTACTTTATTAGTATTATAAAGTCCAAACATGATCATGCGTGCTACCCAGAAAAATATAAGATCAGATCCTGTCTCCATCACTTGAGTAGGGTAAAATGTCTCAAAGTCTCCAGGCGTCGTGTTTTGCAATGTAGCATATGGCCATTGTCCAGAGGAGAACCAGGTATCAAAAGTATCTGTTTCTTTTACTAAATCACTATTGCATTTAGCGCAAGTAGCCAACTTATCCTCTATGTCCACATAGCCAGCTTCACAGCCACTACAAATCTTGGCGGGTATAGTGATACCCCAAACTATCTGCCTCGATATATTCCAGTCTTGTATGCCAGTCATCCAGTGACGAAAGACTTTTTCATGTTGTTCGCTCAATATATTTATCTCCTTTTTGTCTAAAGATTCAACTGCTCTATTGGCAAGGTCTTTCATTTTCATATACCATTGTGCTTTGACTTGTGGTTCTATCTCTCTTTCACATTTGTAACACACGGTGACCTCATGAGTGTATTCTTTATCAATTTTGACTAAAAGTCCTTTAGCATCTAGCTTTTCTATGATTTTAGCTCTAGCATCTTTGATATTGATACTAGCAAACTCACCAGCTATAGATAATAGCTTACCTCTCTCATCGATGATTTGTTCCATATCCAGATTATGCCTTTGAGCGATTTCAAAGTCTATACTAGAGTGCCAGGGTGTAATAGTCATTACACCAGTACCAAATTCTGGATCGACGGATGTATCTTTGATAATAGTAGCCTCGAGCGGGCCATTGATCCACTCGACTGTCAGCTTATCTCCATGTTTGTATTCTTTATATCGATCATCATCAGGATGCATGACTACATATTTATCCCCAAACTTCGTTTCGGGCCTCACAGTACCAATGGTAAAGGGTCCATATTTAAAATAGTAAAATGGATCTTTACGAGTCTGATGCAGAGTTTCTAGATTAGAAAGTGAGGTTTGATGTTTGGGACACCAATTCACTATGCGCTTGCCTCTAATTATGAGACCACTATCATCTAATTTTTTAAAAGTGTTATAAACTGTATTGATAACTTTAGGATCTAGGGTGAACATAGCTCGTGACCAGTCGCAAGATGCACCCATCTGTCTGATTTGATTGTACATAAAGTCTTTGTTGGTCAAAGTGTAGCTCAGTATCTCTTTATACAAATCTTCACGAGACATGTCAAAGCGAGAGCGACCCTCTTTTTCTAATACTTTTTCATATACTACTTGTGTTTCAAACCCAGCATGATCAGCTCCGGGTAGCCAGAGAGATTTTTTGCCTTGCATACGATGATACCTGATCAATATATCCTGTATAGTAATGAAAAGTCCGTGTCCAGCATGCAATGCGCCATTAGCATTTGGTGGGGGCATAATGATGGTATATGACTCATTACGGGGTAGACCATCTATCACAGGCAGATGGTCAGGATTGAAGTATCCACTCTCTTCCCATATTTTGTAGATCTCTGTTTCGACTTCTAGATGATTATAAGGTTTGGTGAGATCTATTGTTTGCATATGATTGAATTATAGCATATAATATATATATGGTAAAAATTTTAGATAAAAATGATGAAACTATGATAGTCAAGCTACCTCGCGCTTTAGAAAGTCATATCAAGGCTTTATCAAAATACGAAGTAGTTTCATCCAGAGAATCAGCAGAGCTTCGTAAAATAGTGGCTCTTAATAAGAGATATAAAAATAAGAGTCTAGAAGAAATAAAAGCTAAATATGGATACTTAAAATAGAGGCGTATGCATGATAAAGTATTTACAATAGAATTTTCACGAAGTGCGGACAAAGCTTTAGAGAAACTTCAAGACAAAGGCAGAATCAAGATAATCGCCAAACTAGAACTGTTGACTATAGGGTAATATATACACAACATTTTGATATTTTTGTAATAGAAGTGATAAAGATTGGACATAGACGAGAGGTCTATGAGATTTAAAATATAGCTTGACAAGCGGTCTATAATCTGCTATTATAAAGGTCGATGTGGATAAATTGGCGTCGCCAAAACCACAAGCTCAAATGTGCCATAGGCACGAGGAGTCTATCATGATTGCGCAAGAACTTGAAGTTAGCCTGCACATGGCGTTCGTCGAGGCGCGCCAGCAGCGCCACGAATTCATCACGGTCGAGCATTTGCTGCTCGCGCTGCTGGACAACCCGTCCGCGGCTGAAGTGCTCAAGGCCTGCGCGGCCAATATTGATGACTTGCGCAAGAGCCTGACCACGTTCATCAAAGAGAACACGCCGACTGTGGGCGACACAGAAGAAGTGGACACCCAGCCGACGCTGGGTTTCCAGCGCGTGATCCGGCGGGCGATCATGTATGTGCAGTCCACCGGCTCGGGCAAGAAAGAAGTGACCGGCGCCAACATGCTGTTAGGAATCTTCGGTGAGAAGAACTCTCACGCC
>JAYVSD010000062.1:0-4533 GCA_043775745.1 bacterium
ATAGCTATTTCAGTTTTTGTTCTCACCCTAGTGTCCATAGCTGCCGTAGCCACTTATCCATATATCGTCGGACCTAATATATCTAATTATGAATACACAGAGATGTCCGATATGTATTATTTACACGGCACTAGCACTAGGACCAAGATTTTGAAAGTGCAGGGTCGTGAAGTACCTATCAGCGCGACTGGAGTCTGGAGCACGCAGATAGTCAAGCTCAGACCCTACACTACTCTCATCATCGAGGCGCGAGACCGCTTTGATCATAGCCTTTTGGTTAAAAAAGAGTTATAATATATAAATAATAAATAAATATATGGCAGTCAAAAAGAAAGTAATAAAAGCAAAGAAAGAAATGGGTGATGTTAGCGATAAAAAGACCAGTGATCAGATATTAAAGTCCATACAAAGTAAATTTGGTGAGGGTGCTCTCATGAAGCTCGGAGACGCCCCTAGAGTAGATATACAAGTAGTACCCACTGGATCTATAGGTCTCGACTATGCACTTGGTGTAGGTGGGCTACCTCGCGGTCGTATAGTTGAGATCTACGGACCAGAGTCATCCGGTAAAACCACACTCACTTTACACGTCATAGCTGAGGCTCAAAAGCAAGGTGGTGTCTGTGCCTTTATCGATGCCGAACACTCTATGGATCCAGAATATGCCAAGAAGCTAGGCGTCAATATCAATGAGCTGCTGATAAGCCAGCCAGATAATGGCGAGCAGGCCCTAGAAATAACCGAAGCACTAGTGCGCTCAGGTCAAATAGATGTACTTGTCATCGACTCAGTGGCAGCATTGACACCCAGAGACGAAATAGAAGGTGACATGGGGGCGCAACATGTGGGTAAGCAAGCCAGACTCATGAGTCAGGCCCTGCGTAAACTCACTGGTATCGCTCATAAAAGCAAAACTGTAATAGTCTTTATAAATCAAATCCGTATGCAGATCGGAGTGATGTTTGGTAACCCAGAGACTACCCCAGGAGGTAAAGCGCTCAAATTCTACTCCTCGGTGCGTATAGATATTAGGAAAATTGCACAAATCAAAAAGGGAGACGACGTAGTTGGAGCTAGGACCAAAGTTAAAGTGGTAAAAAATAAAGTAGCAGCCCCGTTTAAAACTACCGAGTTCGACATCATGTATAATGAAGGTATCAGCAGTGAAGGTGAGATGCTAGCTCTCGGCGAGAAATTTGGTCTAGTGGGTAAAAGTAGTGGCTCAGTCTATGTGTATGGTGAGCATAAACTTGGTCGAGGATATGACGCGGCTCGTACCTTCCTCCGCTCTCTCGAGAACAAGCCAATAGCCGAACAACTCATGAGCGAGATCCGCACCAAACTTGAAGCCGGTGAAAACACCTATACAGGTACACCAGACAAAGAGGAAGAGGAAACTCCGGAGGAATAAAATAATTTTGTCCGCCCACCTGGACTTGAACCAGGGACCACTCGGATATAAGCCGAGTGCTCTAACCAACTGAGCTATGGGCGGATATTGCACACTTAACAATAGACACTGTGTCTATCATTAAGCTTGTATACAAGTATAGCAAATTTTTATAACTTTATCAACGCTTCAATTTTATATTATGGGCTGAAAGTAATGACTCATATTCTGCTCTTTCTAGATTTTCAACTTTGATAAGCTCTTCTGCTATAGCATCTAGCACTGACCTATGTTGCTTTAATAACTCTATGGCTGTAGCCTTGGCGGCGTCTAGCAGCTTTTGTACTTCTCTATCTATAGTCTCACCAGTGTGTTGACTATATATATTACCTTCTGGCACTATACCACTATCACGATGATGCGTCTCATAAGCGATAGCACCTAAAGTATCACTCATACCATATAGCCTAACCATATCGCGTGCCATCGAGCTCGCGGCTTGTATATCGCTAGAGGGTCCGGTAGTCACCTCACCATATACGATGAGCTCAGCCGCGTATCCGCCGTATGTCATAGCCATGTCAGCCACCATGTGGCTTTTAGTGTGTAATTTACGTTCTCTGTCTGGTAGCTTTAAAGTATAACCACCTGCATTCCCTCTAGAGATGATAGATACCTTTTGCACTGGGTCAGCGTGTGGCATCAGACTCGCAACTAGCGCATGTCCAGCCTCATGATATGCTACTATTTTCTTTTCTTCTTCATTCATAAGATGGCTTTGCCTCTCGGGACCAAGTAGCACCTTCTCGATTGAGTCCAATATGTCACTTTGCATCAAGCTTTTCCTATTATCTCTAGCGGCCTTGATTGCTGCTTCATTCATCAGAGACTGTAGATCAGCCCCTGAAAAGCCCGGTGTCCGCATCGCAACCGCCGAGAGATTTACATCATCCGCTAATGGCTTCTCTTTGATATGAGATTTGAGTATATCTTCTCTTTCTTTCCTATCAGGAAGATCTATATATACACGCCTGTCAAAACGACCGGGTCGCAATAGTGCCGTGTCCAGTACATCGGCTCTGTTGGTTGCAGCTATCACTATGACCTTTTCTCTAGCATCAAATCCATCCATCTCTACGAGTATTTGATTTAAAGTTTGCTCTCTTTCATCACTACCTCCACCTGTACCTACTCCTCTAGATCTGCCTATACTGTCGATCTCATCGATAAATATAATACTTGGTGACACCTTTTTTGCTTCCAAAAACAGATCGCGTACCCTAGACGCCCCTACACCTACATACATCTCAATAAATTCACTACCAGACAGATAAAAGAAAGGCACCTTGGCTTCACCTGCTACCGCTTTAGCCAGCATGGTCTTCCCCGTACCCGGTCTACCAGTTAGTAGTACGCCTTTGGGAATGGACGCTCCGATGGCGAGGAATTTCTCTGGGCTTTTGAGAAATTCCACTATTTCTAGCAGATCCTGCTTGGCATTTTTGTTACCTGCTACATCCTTAAACATTACCCTCTGCTTTTCATCATCTGGGTCTATACGTTTGGCACGACTATTACCAAAGCCCAGCGCCTGTATACCGCCAGCCTTCATACCCCTCATCGATAAAATAAGGAATAAAAAGAATATTATGGGTAGCACTCCACCAGCTACATTTAGTACTGACATCCAACCACTATTATTAGCCACTTCGATCTTTAAATTGCTGATAGTGCCAGAGGCTAAATCATAAGAAAGACTTTTCACTTCACTCTTTTTATTATTAACATTGGTACTTGTGCTATTTATCACTGATACATCTTCTGTTTTACTTTTATCAAAATATGAAGACCAAATACCTTTACTCCCTATATATATAGCTAGCAACACTAGCAATACAAAGATTATATCATTTAGCCGTACCACCCAGATTTTGTTTTTCTTATCTTTCATATTTGTATATCTTCTTTTTATTATTCTATAACTTTAACAAAGCTTAATTTACCTTTTTGTATTGTATCTCCTACTTGTATTTCTCTATTTATATTTTCTAAAGTCATTACCTCATCATTGACTTTTACTCCTCCTTGCTCTATTACCCTTCTGGCTTCACTTTTACTAATCACAAAATTTAAATCTACCAAAATATCTACGATATTTTGTTTTGTATTTAATTTATAATTCATAGCGCTAGTCGCTATGCCAGCAGTTACATTTACAAAAGCAAGCTTACCTCTCTCGGCTCCCTCTTCTCCGTGATATAGCTTGGTGATTTCAAAAGCTAAAATCTCTTTGATTACTTTAGGATTTTCACCATTTTCTAATCTTGTATTTAAACTTTTAATTTCTTCTACTGATATGTTGGTAAAGCCTTCAAAAGCATCAATCATGAGATCGTCATTGATCATCATAGTCTTGCCATACATGTTCTCTGCTGTATCTGTTAGATATATACCATTACCATAGCTACTACTCATCTTGCGACCGTCTAGACCCATGCGTATTTTCATAGTCATCACCGCTTGCTCCTTTTTATCATACAGCTTTTGCATGGTGCGCCCTGCGAGTAGATTGAACCATTGATCAGTACCGCCGATCTCTACATCCGCATCTATAGCGACTGAGTCATAGCCTTGTAGCATCGGGTACAGCATCTCGCGCAATGATACTCTACCGCCAGATTCTAGCCTCCTCGCTATTACATTTCTTTTGATAAAGTCATTTACCGAGTAAGCGTCAGCCTGCGCACATACTTCGCTATATGTAAGTTTGTTTAGCCATTCGCTATTCTTTTTGATAGAAAGTTTACTTGGATCTTTGTCCAATATCATGAGAGCTTGCTCTATATAAGTGCCTAGATTTTGATCCACTGTCGCTTGGTCTATCATCGGTCTCTCACTATTTTTATCACTTGTGTCACCGATAGTACCAGTGAAGTCCCCGATTATAAATGTCACATGGCATCCGAGGTCTTGATATGCGCGTAGCTTCCACAGCACTACCGCGCGCCCCAGATGTATATGAGGACTAGTCGGATCTATACCTAGCTTCACATTGAGCTTCACACCTTTCTCTAGCGATTCTCTTATATATTCCATATCCACAGTCGCGTCTACATTCCTAGTGAGTAGACTTTCTATCATTT
>JAYVSD010000063.1:0-3662 GCA_043775745.1 bacterium
TCATTTCTCAGATCAGCTATAGCTTGTTTGAGGTTTAATATATACATATATATTATTACATCTTCTTCACATTCGATGCGTGTATCGCTCTGGCAGTCATCACTACTTCGACTTTACCTGTGCGGGGATCTTTGTTCTTCTTGGGCAGTACATTTACCCCTTCTACTGTCACACGACTAGTGAGAGCATCATAGGAGATGATACCCCCTTCTACACCCTTGTTATCTCCTGTTATCACTTTGACTTTATCTCCTTTTTTGAATTTCATATATTTATTAAATTATCTCTGGCGCTAGTGAGGCGATTTTCTTATATCCTGCTATACCAGTGTCACCGATCTCTCTCGGTATAGGCCCGAACACGCGTCCGGCTTTGGGCTCTGACTTTTTAGGATCTATGAGTACGACGGCATTATCATCAAAGGATATATATGACCCGTCAGCTCGTCTCCATGGCTGGCTCTGTCTCACTACTAGACCATAGACTATGTCCTTTTTCTTGGTAGCTTTGCGTGGCTCGGCGACTTTGACTGATAGCACTACCGTGTCCCCGATCCTAGCATAGCGTCTCTTGCTGCCCTTGAGCACTTTGAACACGCGAGCCATCTTTGCTCCGCTGTTATCTGTCACTTTTACATTTGTTCCTGCTTGTATCATATATTTATTAATTATTTTCTACTACCACGAAAGACTTATCTTTGGATATAGGTCTAGTCTCTTCAATAGTAACCTTATCTCCTATTTTATGAATATTTTTCTCATCGTGAGCCTTAAACTTTTTATCCACTGTATAGTATTTGCCATACTTGGGATGTTTTATATAGCGAGTGACATTGACCACTATAGTCTTGTCCATTTTATCGCTAGTAACTACACCTTCTAGTCTTTTCTTATTTATTTTTATTTCTTTTAATGTTTTCATATATTTGAAATTAATCTCTAGCAACTATTCTGGTCTTGACTGGTAATTTGCAACCAGCTTTACGCAAGGACTCGCGAGCTACTTCCTCACTCACTCCATCTATTTCGAATAATATGCGACCTGGACGCACATCGAAACAGAAACCTTCTGGATTACCTTTACCTTTACCCATCGGTGTCTCGGCAGCTTTTTTAGTAAAAGGACGGTCAGGGAATATGCGTATCCAGATCTTAGCAGTTTTGCCTGCCTTTCTCGTCATAGCACGACGTGCTGCCTCGATTTGATTAGACAAGATTCTGGATTGTGTTTCAGCTTTTAGAGCAAAGGCTCCAAAAGCCACAGTGATGCCCTTGGTCTCTGGGCGTACCTGTTTGTCATCACCTTTCCTATCGGTGTGCCACTTTCTGTGTTTTACTTTCTTTGGAAATAGCATATATTTATTATTAATTATTAGTTTTATTATCAAACTTCATACCCCTGTATATCCACACTTTGATGCCAAGTACGCCATAAGTCATATTAGCTCTAGCGCGAGCAAAGTCTACATCTGCACGCAAAGTCTGTAGTGGTATAGATCCACGCTTGATCTCTTCGCGGCGAGCCATTTCTGCTCCACCAAGACGGCCAGACACTGCGATACGAGCTCCTTGGACATTGTTATTTGCCATAACCTTTTCTACTGTGGTTTTCAATACTCTACGAAAAGGTAAACGCTTCTCTATGCCTTCCATTACCATCTGCGCGACTATATTAGCATCTGCTTCTGGCTCTGTGACTTCGACTATGTCAAGCTTAAAATCTGTAGGTACATGTAGTTTCAATCTCTTCATTTCTTTCAATATAGTTTTCTTGAGATTTTCTACTCCATCTCCAGCGCGACCGATAAGTACACCAGGACGACTAGTAGAGATTATGATCTTGAAAGTTTTTTCATTACGCTCTATATCTATACTGGATATATAGTTGGCACGTAGACGTGTTTCCAAAAACCTACGTACCAATACGTCAGCCTTTAGATTGGTGGCATAGTCTTTTTGAGAAAACCACCGGCTCTTCCAGTCGCGGAGTATGCCTAGTCTATGTGCAAATGGATGTACTACGTGTGTCATGTTATTGGTTTTCTTTTAAATTAATAGTAATGTGGCTAGTGTGCTTGTGTATAGGAAAAGCTCTACCCATAGCACGAGGCATGATACGCTTTAATACCAAGCCTTTATCGACTGTAGCATTTTCTACTGTCAGTGACTCTGGGCTTTTCTTTGAATTATGAATAGCACTCAAAAGTAGCTTTTGTACTGGTAGAGCTCCACGCTTGATCAGTTTATCAAGCAAAGCCAAAGCCATATCCGCCCTTTTACCTTTTATAAGGTCTGCAATAAGTCTCACTTTGCGTGGAGCTTGTCTATAATTTTTAAGTGTTGCTTTCATAATTCGTTTTTATAATATTATTTTTTCTTGGTATCTGTAGCGGCTTTGGCAGTTTTGGCGGAGTCTATCTCAGCTTGTTTCTTTTTCTGGTCCAAATCTTTTTGCATTTTACCTCCATGACGTATAAATTTACGTGTGGGTGAAAATTCTCCTAGTTTGTGACCCACCATATCCTCAGTAATGAATACATCTATATGCTTTAGTCCATTGTAAACTCCAAAAGTGAAGCCTACCATTTCAGGTGAGATATCGCTACCTCTGATCCAAGTCTTGATAACTCCTACATCAGACGGCTTCTTACCTAGTACTTTCTTTAGTACTCTCTCATCTACATATGGTCCTTTTTTTAATGATCTCGACATATTTTTGTTTTATAATTTTGATTCTTTATTACGCACACCATTTTGTCTTCTGGACACAATGTGTACATTTGAATATTTCTTTGGAGTTCTTGTCTTTCTACCTCCTGTAACTTTACCCCATTTGGTCTTTGGTCTTTTTGTACCACGACGTTGTTTACCTTCACCTCCACCATAAGGGTGGTCTACAGGGTTCATCGCACTACCGCGCACTGTCGGTCTGACACCTAGCCACCTATTGCGTCCGGCTTTACCTAGCTTGATTAGATGATGTTCAGTATTTGATACTTCACCGATAGTAGCATAGGCAGTATTTGGTATCATACGCACTTCAGTCGAAGGTAATTTGACTTGAGTAAATTTATCATTGTGGGCTACCACTTGAGCAAAGTTACCAGCCGACCTTACTAGCTTGGCACCAGCATTGGGTTTAACTTCTAGATTATAGATAAAAGTACCAGTTGGTATATTGGACAATTGCATACGGTTACCGACATTGAGATCAGCACGAGGACTCACAATAAATGGGGTCCCCACTTTCATCTCTTTGGGTATCAATATATACCTTTTCTCACCATCGGCATATACCGCAAGGCCTATAAATCCAGTACGATTAGGATCATACTCGACAGATGTAAGTTTCGCTGGTATATCAATTTTATCATATTTGAAATCTATCATGCGATAAGATCTCTTATGACCTCCACCCTTGTGGCGAGTCGTAATACGACCAAAGGCATTGCGGCCTGATCCGCGACTAAAGCCTTTAGTCAATGATTTTAAAGGCTCATTGGTAGTCAATATATCACGATAATTGGTACCTGTCATGTTACGCCTTGAAGCGGTTGTAGGTTTGTATGTTTTCATATTTATGCTGTGAATTTAATACTATCCCCCAGCTTCAAGAATACAATAGCTTTCTTGATTGGAGCTTCTATTCCAGCTTTGCCTCTA
>JAYVSD010000064.1:0-2407 GCA_043775745.1 bacterium
ATGGTGTATGTAAATCTTGTGATACCGGGACATCTTGGAATGGTAATTCTTGCGTAAAGAATTCTTGTAGTAATGATGCTATAAACTATTCTGATTGTAATTTGTGTGCCAACGGTATGGAATATGTAAATACAAATAATCGCTGCATGTATCCTTGCTCTTCTGGATATGTGAGAAGTGGTACTAGTTGTAATTTAATAAATACCACATGTCATAACAGCGCCATCAATAGCCCCACCTGTAATCAATGTGCTAATGGTTATGAATTTTATAACAACTATTGTGTACAAAACTGTGTGAACGGCACATATAGATCTAGTAATGGATCTTGTTCTATATCTACCGTGACATGTAGTAATGGTACGACCGTACCATTAAATCAATCATGTCCACCTAGTATGAAGCTCTGTAATAATGGTAGCATGGTGTATGCTTATGTAACTTGTCCAAGCAGTAGTTACAGTAATAACAATAGTAACTATACTAATCCTAGCACTAATTATACCAATCCTAGTACTAACTATAATAATACTCACTCCAATGGAGCACACAGTGTAAATACGACTCACGTATCTAACATTAGTAATAAATCAGCAACATGTAATGCTCTCGCTACCATAGTCAATGGCTCACCTAGTTATGGTTATATAGAATGGGGAGAAAATAAAAGTAAACTCACTCAGCGTACAGCAGTACAGTATATAGGGAAAGAATATACCACGACATTTGCGGGAATGATGAACAATTTATCTGCTGGTATGATCTACTACTGTCAGGCGGTGATGACAAATAATAATGGTACTTACAAAGGAGACATTTTAGATTTTAAAACCAAAACTGATGCAGTGCTATATACACAGCCTAGGGTTGAAAATTTCACCACAGTTAAAAGCGGTAAATCTACAATCAAGAAAGTTTCAATTTCTACCCCAGTGTATGCTTGTAAAGATGATTATGGCAACAAACAAATAGTGAAAGGTGATGAAAAGCTACTTTCTATCAGTATAGATAAAAGCATTAACATTTATAATAAGGGTGACAAAGTCAACTATACTATAAATTATAAAAACACCAGCAGAGTCGCAGTTAAAAATATAGAGATCAAGACTTCTTTCCCGAAAGAGATACGCAACATCAAATCTACTAAAGGTGATATTGGTGATGGTGCGATCATATATAAAATCGATGAGCTGGGTCCCAAGGGAGAAGGTATTATCCTTGTGGATGCTGAAGTGGGAGAAGTAGAAACAGGTAAGAATATCACCATTTCTGCGGTGATGAGCTATGATATGCCCTCCAAAGGAGGACTTAGAGATGAGGTGTCCGCTCTCAATGTGGGGTCAGTAAAGGCATTGGATGTAATACCCAAAACCGACAACACCAAAACCAAAGTGTCAGTCAGTAATAGTTATTTACCACACACTCTCATCGAGTGGATAATAGTGTTATTGATAATATTTGCCTCTATAGTTGGTTTCCGTGCATGGAAAGCAAAAAGAGAGGATAGCCATCACTAACTTTATTTTTGTGATATAATGTGTATATGTTAGTGAAAATTGATGAACTTAGAGAATTTGCTAAGACAGTGGTTAGTCTTTTGCCTGCTTATGAAAATGAAGCTACTATACTGCTATTACAAGGTGAGATGGGTGCCGGCAAAACCACCCTGACCAAAGAAATAGCAGAGAGATTGGGGGTGGAGGAGAGGGTACAGAGCCCTACTTTTGTGCTGCGTCGAGACTATGATGCTCACCATGTAAAGTTTAATAAGCTTATACATATAGATGCTTACAGATTAGAAGGAGGAGAGGCCAAAGCATTAGATATACATCATGAAATAGATAGCGGGCGTACTTTGATAGTGATAGAGTGGGGAGAAAATGTAGGCAGTATACCACATGATCTCAAAATAGAAATTATCAGCAAAAGTCTTTTTGAGAGAGATATGAATATATATAGTGGGCGAGGAGAAATATATGAATAGCAGACAGATATCACCAATATGAAAAAAGACAAAAATAAAAAGCTGGTATTACTCGATGCTCACGCCATACTACACAGATCATATCACGGTATGCCAGAGATGACAGACAGAGAAGGACGCCCTACTGGCGCTCTATACGGATACATCAATATGATCTCGAGAATTAAAAATGATCTCAAGCCAGACTATATAGCGGCGTGTTATGACTTGCCAAAGCCCACCTTTCGTCACCTAGCCTATGATAATTATAAAGGTCATCGTAGCGAGACAGATCAAGCTCTCAAAACTCAGATACAAGAGTCATATGATGTGTGTAAGGCGTTGAATATACCTGTGTATACTTGTGAAGGCTTTGAAGCCGACGATCTACTTGGTACTATAGTAGAAATACTTTCTCAAAAAGTAGAATACAAAGAGATAGAG
>JAYVSD010000065.1:0-3191 GCA_043775745.1 bacterium
TACTTATGGTGAAATAAATGATATAAAGAAATACGGTAGTAGAATATAATGGCTGTGGATAACTCACTTGCATTATTTCGTAGATAGGATATAATATAGTTATAGGAAACTATAAACATATGAAAAAATATATAATCAATAACAATGAATTTATCTTTAATGGTGAAGCCAAAGGATCTCAGCCGAGGTATACACTAAACGGCAAAAGACTAACAGGCGTAACTACTGCTTTAGGTGTTTTGAATAAACCAGCGTTGCTAGGATGGGCAGCCAGAGAAGCGTATAGCGACTGTATCGGTAAAGATGAAGCGTATATAAAAACATGTATAAAAGATAAAAATTATGCCCATACAAGGAAATCTGACAAAGCCAAGGAAATAGGCACAGACACGCATGCAATCTTTGAGACGTGGGTTGTATCGAAAATCAATAATACTACGTATGACGGTATCAAAATACCCGCCACAGAAGAAGCTATGGCGTGGACAGAGAGAGAAAATATCAAATGGCTAGCAACAGAGCAATCAGTAGTATCATCCAAATACTGGTATGCTGGCACATTTGACGCATTGGTAGAAATAGACGGGGAGATGTGGGTGGTAGATTTAAAAACATCTAGTGGTATATATGGGAATGAATACTGGTTACAATGTTCAGCCTATATGAATGCTATAGAGGAGATGAAGCCAGAGAATAATATAGTGGGGTCTATAATCTTTAGAGTAGGCAAAGAAGCTAAAAAAGATGGTAGCAACGATGTACAAATTGTAAAGAAAAGAAAAGATACTAGAGACTTCAAGTCATTTTTAGCATGCCTAGTGATACACAGAGAGGGTGAGATGCAATCATGGTCAAACGATGAGGCACTAATAACACCCGCAAGTGTATAAACTACAAGTAATTAAAAAGTAAAAATAATAAAAATCATGTTAAGTAATAATACAAGTTATAGTAATACAAATGTATCAGTAGTAGAGGGTAGTTTTAGAGTTAGAGTGCCAGAGGGCACAGTAAATGCAATAACAAGAGTTAACAAGTTACAACAACAAGTAACAGAGGTTAGTTTCTCAAGATTAGAGGGGTTTATAACAAGATTTGATATAGAGGATACAAAGTTTGGTAAACAAACAAAAATAACTATTAAAAGTGATAAAAGTTATAATTTATCACTAGGGTATGCAGACAGTTTGACTGTAAATATATATAAGATGTTAAGAAATATAGACATAACCAAGCCTGTACAAATTGATTTATCAAGGAAACCAACAGAGGAAGGCAAAATGAGAACATCTATATTTATCAATCAAGACAACGAGCCAGTAAAGTGGGCTTATACTAAAAATGATCCAAAAGGACTTCCACCAATGGAAAAGATAATGGTAAAAGGTAAAGAAGAATGGGACAATAGTAAACAGTTAGAGTTCCTATATGTAAATGATGTAAAGCCGTTTCAAGCTAAAATCTCTAATAATCATACAGTAGTAAATTATGCAGAGGGGCATGAGACTGTAGATATACCGACAATACAAATGCCAAGCTATGACCAAGAGATTTCTCCTGATGATATGCCTTTTTAAACAATAAAATGGAAAAATTAAGAACAGTTGACACTATTCTTACATGGATGAAATTAAGAATATCTAACAAAGAAGTAGTAACACCACAACAATATTTGACCGCAGCGGAGATGTTGCTAGCTTTAGTTGGAGATGAGACTGATAAACTTTATTTGTTAGAGCAGAAAGTAGCAATACAAAAAGCAAGCTTATTGGCGGGGTCTTCAATGTCAGTAGCTAACGCTAAAGTAATAGTAGAGGCGGCAGATGATTATAGGGAGGCTAGAATGTTAAAGGCAAAGGTAGAGCAAATATATGAGATTATAAGAATAGCAAAATTACAAGCCAGAATGAAAAATGATGAGTTAAGAAGTTAAAAATAAATTATGTTAGTAGATAAATGTAAAGTAGAATATCTAGTTATGGATAGTGACACAAAAATTAAACAGGGGGACTGGTTAAAAAGTAAAGGGGAGAGCTGGCACATGGTTTTAAACATTAAAGATAGCGGATACACACAGCATACGCTGGGGTATAGTAATCAATCCTTCAATTATAAAAAAGCGAAACAAATAGTATGTATTTATACGGGTTATCATTTGAATGATATTGATATAGAAGAAGTGTATAAGCTATATATACAGATATATCAGCCAAATAAAACAAAGGTAGAAATAGAGCTATTAGAAAGTTTTAATAAATTTATATGAAATCAAAATGTATAATCAAAGGTAGTAAAAAAGATGGGTATATATTACAATTGGTATATAATGATCACGGTATAAGTGATCAGATACAAGATATGGCAGTAGAGTATGACGAGTTAGCCATTATTAGAAACGCGATAAACAAAAAATTAAATGACAAAGCATAGCATAATAAAAAAAGCTCTTAAGTACATTAAAGAAAAATTACATCAAGATAGTGTAGCTAGATATGGAGAATTTGGCACGTTTACTATTGTAAATTTGCCAGAGCATAAAAAGTCTTTCTTGGGCAAAGATATTATAGTCAAACCCAAGAAAGTTATAAGATTTAAAGCTAATCCAAAGCTTTATAAGCTATAAAAGTTATCCACAGAGAGTCTATTTTACCTATTGCATTATTTCGTGTATAGGATATAATGTATACATAGGAAAGAAAAACCTATAAACAAATATATGAAATTACATAATCAAAACATAAACATAATAAGTGAGGGATTAAACAAAGCAGATATAAAGAAAATATGCGAATGGTGCAATGATACAGGATTTATGCAAGAGGGTATGTACGATGAAGTAGAAACAGTAAAGTGCCAATGCTCATACATAGACGAGCAGTCAGAGTGGGAATTATCAGGTAGAGATGATAAATAATAATATATGAAAATAATAAGATACATAGGACAAATAGCAACAGATTATTGGTGGACTATACCGCTACTGTTTTTAATGGTGATGGTGATGATAATGTCTTATGACTCTATGGCAAGAGAGCAGTGTGATAGATATGTAGACGAGGAATGTGTGGTGCAGTATGTATATTATAAGAGAGATAATAAATAAATAACATGAAAAAAATATTAACAAAAATAGATGAGGAATTATACCATTTTGTAGATGGTGTAAAGATAAAAGGAGTACATAGTCTTAT
>JAYVSD010000066.1:0-2539 GCA_043775745.1 bacterium
CACTTTAATGGGTTATTATGAATTGGGAGTGGATAAATCATAGATCTATGTCAATATCACATCTCATAAAGGAAGGTTTTGTTGCTGTTGCTACATCAGGTTTTGGTATGGACACTGTTTATCTTATACCAAAGGATGCAAGGTGTGCTATTAAGTTATTCAATCTAATGCGTAGAAATAGTGTGGTTACCACTGCTTTAGGTAGCACCAAATCTGTGTCTAGGTATTTAAACGATAAGGCAAGAGTATGAAGGAAGCATGGGAACTATTTGATACTGACGACTCTTGGGATGAGTATGTTGATGCTTCTAAAGCTATAGGGTATAGTCCTTATATTCCTTTCGGTGGTGACTATTGTATTATGTCACAGGATGTTAGAGTGATATTAAAGTTAATAAGAGCTTTCGGTGACACTGATGCTGAGTGTACGTACGGTGACTTACGTAAGGCATTACGTAGACATATTAAGGAGAGCATATGAACTGGAAAGTACTAACCCACAGCACTGTATGGCATGATGACTGTATTAGCAAAGGTGTTGTAGGCGTGAGGTTTGGGAACATATGCATTGCCACTAAAGATAAGAGACTTGTGCTTAAGTTATTATATTTGGGCGGAATGCAGGGTTTGTTTGGCCCATATCAGGATATGTTTAGTGATACAGAACGCTGTGCATTGTTTGGCTTGCCTATGGTTATTAAAGGATCAATATGAAATGGACTACGAATATAGAATTTAATGAGAGTATGGTGGAAGAAGGCTCAGCATTTAGTCTAGGTTTAAACAAAGATGGGGATACAGCAATACTCATACCTAATGACACTAGAGCATGCCTTAAGCTGCTACGACTCGTTGGTGGTGATCCTATGTGGTGGAGTAGTATAGGTAATGTAAATGTAGACAAGTTTATGGAATACGTATCAAATACAACATAACAGCATCTGAGGGTTATTAAGTATGTAATAGACAGGGTGTATGTATCACCGACACGTTTTAACCCGTTGCATATCCTATGCCACCCCCCCTACTGCAAAAAACATGCCAACACATATGGCACAACTCTTGCACATCCTGTAACATGGTATAGATATTGCAACAGCCAGTACGCAGAAACATAATGGTATGAATATTGCATAAGATAATATGGTATAACAATTGCAACAATGCCAAGACCAATGTGTTTGTTTTAAGGTAGGCAAGTGTATGTTTATGGTACAGTTATCACTCTCGCTCTTATAACCAACCGCATCTCATCTCGCTTCAGACATAGTTCTACCATTACAACACAAGTTATAAATCATCATTCAGCACTGTGCTTGCTGTTTATTATGATGTTTCTGTTATACGTTTTAATGAATACTCGTTAGTGTACTCACCTTTAGTATGTATCGCTGTGGCATCTATTCGATGCTCTTTGGCTTTGCCTTGCGCTACGCATAACAAATAGTGGCTGCCTTGATTTTTAAACTATTACAGGCACTATACATATATATGTTAACTTGTGTCTCATTTTAATGCGTATATCTTTTACTCAATGTCAAATATATGTTGTTCTGTAATAACCTAAGTGTTTACACATAGTTATGCTGTATATATCCGATAGACCTTATATAAGTTCTACACATCAAGTTGATACACATGCTAGTGTTTTCAGCTAGTTACATGCTGGCATGGCTAATGCAGCAGTGTATTGTATACGACAACACAACAAACGAGAGGTAGTCAATGAACAAAAACATATACGAGTGGCAACAAGCTATTATCACTTTAAAGACTCTTATAGCACGTCCACAAGGACACGACGTTGCTGGGCTTTACATTGCATTAGCTTGTGCAAACAGTGGCTTAGTGGCTGCATTAGAAGCTTATATCAACGAACAACACTATAACAGTAAGGCGGCTTAATATGAAATATATAGTTGTTGATTGGGCTGGCAATATACTAGACTACACCCAGACATTTAAGTTGCCTCAGTTTGCCGTTGGATTAACTTTTGATAGTTTTGATGAGGGCTGGGATTACTTATATACGTTTTATCATGAGGATGATCATTGTAATTATAATGTTATAGAGGAGGGCTTATGAAAAAAGTACAAGGGATCGTTAGATGGTTTGATAACAAATCCGGTGAGGGCATGGTACGCGTAGGCGAAAAATCAATTTACTGCCATTGGTCAGCTATAGTAAAGGGTCTTGAGACGGGCTTAGAATACCCTCACAAGGCTGATCATGTCGACAACAAACAAGTTTGGACTGTACTATTTTCGGGCCAAAAGGTATTGGTTGAGGTATTCGAAGACAGCCACTACACACAAATAGACGGAGTATATCAATATGAAACTTAATTTACTATTCACTTTCTTACTATTATTTGTTATGATATTATTTTATCAAGTACTCACTTTAGATACTTACCACCTTGTAAACAGCACGATAGTGCGTTAGGATAGATTATGTATTTACATGAAACTGCGTTAGGTGACTTATTGCAAGATTATGCCGCTGACTTAATAGAAGACGCCTCATACAGTGAAGTGT
>JAYVSD010000067.1:0-2349 GCA_043775745.1 bacterium
TCACCAAGCTCGAAAGGGTCATGCGGCACTTTGATCAGGTGGTCGGCATCAGCGTGCTGCTGACAGTCGAAAATCTCAAGGAGAAGGAGCGGCGGCAAAAAGCCGAAGTCACCCTCCGCGTCAAGGGGCGGGACATCTTTATCGAACAGTCCCATCAAGATCTCTATGCGGCGATCGATCTGCTGGTGAACAAGCTCGACCGTCAGGTCTGCCGCCACAAGGACCGGCTGCAGGACCACCACCACCCCTCACTCAAGCGACTGGACTTCAGCGTCGGCTGACCCATCCGCACTATTTCAGCAAGTCACGCCCCCAAGTTTAGGGGGTGTATTTATTTATAATAATTATTTTTAATATAAAATTTACTTTTATACTTCATGTGTTACTTACCATGTAACGCCTGTTTAAGTAATTTTAGTGTATAATTTAGATCTTTCTCGTGGTCCTGCTAAAAAGTAATTAGTTTGAAGATTTTATAGTAGTAAGATATAAAAAATCTGTGTCCACTCCTTCTTTGTAACTTTGACTTTTGTAAAAATAACTAATTTCTTGAAAGGGTGATTTAAAATTTTTAAAGTGTTTTATACCTTTAAAATCACAAACAATTATTGGTTTACTATCTTCACTGTCATTCCTTCTAACATATTTTATCCATTCGAATGGAATTAAGCCGACAGGAATGTTTTCATCTTTTGGCATCAATATAACTTGCACTCCGTATTCTTGTAATACAGCATAAAGTTCAGCGACTTGCTTGTAGTAACCTTGATTCGTCGCGTCTGTTCTTAGTGTGTGGTACTTTTTAACATCTGCCAAAATAATACTGCTAAAACTTTTTATTTTTCTTATTTCTTCTGTAATTTTTAATTCATGTTCATATTTTTCGCGATCAGATAATTGTTTTGATGACTTATAAACATAAATAGTAAGAATTATACTGATAATAATACTGATTATTGCAAATAAGTTATCCCAAAAGTTAAATGTGTATACCATTTTTGAAATTTATCCACGGAACTTACAATGAACATTGAGATAAAATATTCCATTCAGATCAATTACTAACTTTGAATGTGTAACTTTATATACAGCACCCATATCATCCACAAACATCGCTTCATAAACAGGAAGAATGCCTGAAATAGCGTAGCAAATCTCTTTACCTGTTTCATCAAAAAAATATGTCTTATTACTTTTCTCCATATGATATTATTATTTTAATAATAACATATAAAACAATTTTTTAAGAATTATTTCTTTAATAATCAATAACCAAAATAGAGAAAGACATTTCTCTAGCGATCCTCAATTGGTGATCCCACGGGGAATCGAACCCCGATTTGTACCGTGAAAGGGTACCGTCCTAACCGTTAGACGATGGGACCATGGTCTAGAGATGGGCAGCAGCCCATCTCTAAATCTCTTATATAATAACACAAAAACTTAAAAAATAAAAATCGACTAATTCATCTCGTGCGTCATGGTGGCGGTACTGCTCGACATCATTTTGACCTTCATCATACCATCTGGGATCTTGTCTGACATATTCATATCACCCATATCAGTTTTAAATGATTCTATATACTCTGTCGCTACAGCCTTATCCACATTGGCATTCTCTACTACCACTAACCAATTACCAAAGCTCCCCACATGCCAAGAACTGTTCTCACTCCTCGCTACCGACCAGCTATTAGCACCATGTATCATGGTCTCACGCTTGATTATAGTCGCATACTTAGCGGTCACATCTTTTATATATTGATCTGGTGTATAACCGCGTCCACCTTCATATGTAAAATAGAAATAGATAGGAGCTGTGGTCGAAGCACTTTTAACAGTGACTAATCTATTTTCTTTACTGAGCGTAGTGGTAGCACTACCAGCTAATTTAAATTGATAGTTCAAAATATGCTCACCTTCAAATTGAGCTGTCACTTTACCTTTTAGTATATTTTTATCTTCTGCCGTCATAGATACATCTGTATCGCTATCCATATCTGAGTCTCTACCTTTAACCTGAGTAGCTTTTACTATTAAAAACATCACCAGCACTAGTATCGCAGCACCGACTATTTGTTTCTAATACTTTTTCATATATTCTTTGTGTTTAAGTTATGTAACTTTATATCATTACTATACACAATTATAGCTCTAAATGATAAATAAACCAATATTGACAAGCAATTTAAACGTGTTTTTATATAAAAATTACTTTACAAGCTTTAAAAACTTAGGGTTCAGATATTTTGAAAAATCGTCATAAGGTATAGCCATACTATCTGGTTCACAAGCACCCATCGCATGAGGCAAACCAAAGCTCAATATACTCAAACTGTTTGATGAAAG
>JAYVSD010000068.1:0-29130 GCA_043775745.1 bacterium
CATGTACTTCTTGTCATCTTTTTCAAGAGCAAAGCACACACGGCTGATGCCTTTGTGAGTGCATACACCCTCTTGCTTGACGATCGCGTCCTTGAGATCGACGTAGGGGTCGAAAGCAAAGACGGCGAAGCTTGCCAGTATCAATACCAGCAACAAAGCAAAGCGAAAGTATTTCATGTTTACTCCAGTTTGGTTGGTGGATACTTCGGTTTCAATTCTTGGGTGGCTTCACAGCTTTTTTGGCATGTGCCACCACCTTGCCATGATCCATAATAGCCTTTCATGGTCTTATTACAAACAAGGCACAAGCCGACCACGCTTTCTTTGTAGTCGTCTTGTACTTGTCTAAAGTCCTGCTTGCCTTGCCCTCTGGTCAACGTCTTTGATTGGCTCTTCATGTGTCACCCTTTCAAAGGTGTATCTTGGTTTACAATGTACATGATAATCACTTCGCATTCCTTTCAGAATGGTGGTAAAATATCCCTTGCAAGGATCTATGCTTTTAACGCAAGACCCACATACCAGAACTGGCATATTTCCTGACATGAATTACTCCTGTGAAAGTTATACCTTTATTTATAAGTATATACCTATAACATGTTTTGTCTATGCTAGTTATCCACCTTTATTAAAGTAAAGTATTCATGACTAATATAGACTTGGGTCCAAAGCTCTTACCATTCAATTCTGAAAGGTCTGCTACCTTATAAGCTACCTGCCATGCTAAAACTGCATTGACTGTTATTTTGCCATAATAACCAGTACATTTTACATTCATAGGGAAATACCCAAGTTGTTGTAGTTTTTGTTGTAGCAAGGCAATTTCAGGGCTTGTAGAGCCATATACTAGAGTACTGGAGAATATATGTTTATGTGGCTCTGATTTTCCATAAGTCCATTTAGTGAATGCGGAGGCACCATAGCAATGTTTATCAAAGAATGCTTTGGTGATCGCTCTCTGTCCTGCTTTTAATGGTAGGTCAGATTTTACTTGCCATGTACCATAGCTATCTTCAATGATAATATATTCAACACCTTTGTGGGATATAGTATCGATGGCTGTTACGGCGTGCCTTATCGCTTCGCTGTCAGATAGTCCTGTGGGCACATCTTGACACCATTCATTGTAACTAGCTTTAAATAAAGCCATACACGCTCCAAAAGTATTTATGGCTTCTGCTACTTTATAAAAACTATAATCGTTTAAGACAATACTATTTAAAGGTTTGTCATGCACGGCTAAACTAGTATTATATATTGCATTGTCTACCTCTATATCTGACATATGTTCAGAGGGTACATCTTTTTCTAGGTAAGCACCATATTTAGTAGAGAAGTTTAATGCGTTTGTCATAGACATACCCGTGTTTGGTTTATTTGCTCTTGATTGAAATATTGGCGTTGCGGAGTACACTGTTAGCACTCCATCATTTTTAAAGTCTGCTACTTCTAACATTTTAGCTGTGGTTTGAGCTACACATGTACCGCTATCATCTTGAAATCTTTGAGTATAAGATATTGGCTCTCTTTCTTGGAATGACGCACCACTGGATACTATATCCTCAAACTTGGTAAAATCACTAGTATCTCCTATCTCTGTTATACCTTTATAACTTTTAATAAAGTTTAATATAGAGCTATTATCTTTAGTGGCTACAGTTCTACCATATATGGCTAGCAATGCACCTGCTAAAGTTATTATCATGTTGATAACATCAGTTAACTGTTGACTATTAGTCCAGTTTGCATGACCTGTGGCTTGTAACATACCCATTATTAAAGTAACCACAATACCTATATATGTTTTATTTCCATTTAGATTGTTCATGTTTTTATTATTACCAAAAATGTCTCATTCCGATTAAAGCCCCCCCTGCCACAGCCATGCCTCCTAACCATTTAATGAACCTCCCCGCATTTTCTGCGGTACTATAAGCTTCTACTACTGGTTGTAGTGTTTTTCTCCATTCAATAGAGTCTTGTACAAACTTTGCATTTTCTTTATAAAATAACTCAAATTTCTCATCTATTTTACGGATTTTACCATTGACAGTTGCCTCTATGGTATTTTCCGTAGTCTGCTTAATCGTATTTATTATTTTTTGTAATTCTTTTTCAGTCATTTATTTACTAAGTTCTACACATTTATTGATAATTGCAACAACTTTTTCAGAGAGGGTAGGCATTTGAGCTAGCGGTACTGACGGCAAAGGTACTTGCTGTAATAGAGATACAAGAAATGTGTATTCTTCTTTAGTAAGGTCTAGGACAGGCATTTGAGACAGAGTCTCTGTTATTGGTTGTATATCTTCTGTTATTGATTGTATATTTTCTGTTTCCATAATTTTAATTTATTAGTAGTAAAGCCACCCGAACATTCGCACTGCTGTATAAAAGAGATGTCGTGTAAAAACATCGACACCGTCTTCTTTCATTATAACAATAAAAGTATAATCTGCTAATCTTCTATCTACAGTTTTATAAGTATATAAATAATCATGCACTATTGCACCCGTTTGATAAGTACCAAAAGGTGGATAAATAGACCATAATATTCTAGGTATACTTGCTAAATCGCTTTGAAAATCTTTTGGTACAGTTATCCCCTGCACAGTAAAGTCTTCATCGACTACCCACGCCCCATTGTAAAAAGAAATGCAAGGACTTTTCATATTATAGTATTTCTGTTTCTATTGTCCTCACTTCTTGTATTTTTGCATCTATTCTATTTATAGCTTGATTTAAAAGCTGATTGCTTTGTGCTCGTATCCCTGCTTCAGACAAATCAAGAAATTCTTTTTGTACCACGCAGGTGTCAATAAGATTACAGAATAACCTTGTCACAAAAGTAAACTTATCTTCTGGATTAGGAATTAAAGCACCAGTCCCATCGTCGATCATTTGCTGGTAACTTCTTTTAGCACATATCATATCGATGTATCTTTCCTCGATTGTTGTTGTATATTTGAATAGTAGTGTTTTCATAATTATTATTGTTGTTAATTAAGTCTAAACCATTTAGTAGAAGTCGCACTGAATGCCCACCTGCCAAAACCGTTGGCGGCGAGCGTCGTTAGTCCTCCCAGGATAGTACCGCCATTTAATGTTAAGGCGGTAATTGCCTGTGATGTTGATACGACAACACTTTGCCCGTCATTTACTGACGGCAAAGTAATTGTTAAAGTGGCAAGTAAACCTGCTGGCTCGAGGAATACAACAAGTTCTGGTCCATCAAAAGCATTCACTGTGACAGTTGTACCTGTCGTTGGAGTTGCATATTGTATTACTGCTTTATTATATGACATATTATGATATTGAGATTATTTGATAATTAGTGCCGTCAGACTGTATCATTATTGCCGTATATTGTGTATTGATTACTTTTGTAGCAGCTCCGTCGATAAGACCACTTGCAGGGGTTATGGTTACTGCGTTGGCGGTAGAGTCTATTTTTTTAATAATAAACATTTGTCCTGTCATATTTGTTGCCTGTGGGAAAGTTACCGCAAACCCTGCCGTTGTTGCGTCACAAATTATTGTATGGTCTGTTCCTGCTACGGCGGTATACGCTCCTGATTTTGCCACAATTGCATACTGTATACCACCACCAAACCTTGATAGTCCTGCTTTCACCCAGTGAGCATAATTATTACCTGTGACTGTTGCTGTTGGTGCTGCTTCAATATAGACAGTAGCTGTGTTTGCGATAGTAGCAACACCCGCAGTGATTGTTGGTGCTCTTATAATCTGACTTGCAAGAAGTGGGTGGGCTCCTGAGGTTGCTGCGGTTATAGTACTTGCTCCAATGATAAAAGCTGCATAGTTTGCGTTTGCACCCATAACAGTATTAAAAGTACCCAAAACAATAGTTCTAAGTGTAACAGTACTTGCCCCTTCAACCAAAAGCTGTGCCGTACCATAACTATTACCAGCTCCAGTGCCGCCAAGAGCCATAAAATTATCCAAAGGATTGTTTGAAATGCTTGTTCTTACTCCTCCTAAACAAGTTACAAAACCGCTTGCAACATAAATAGCATGAGGGTTTGTAATAGTAACGTTGGTACCTGCCAGTGGAGTATTAGCTATGTATAAAGTTGCCGCATTTGTATACGTTACCGAAGTATTTGTTGCCGCAATAGTTGGTTGAGCAAAAGTATGTATTCCTGAGACTGCTACTGTGCCTGAAATAGCAGTGCTGGTATCAGTAAATGTAGCAGCATCATATCTTATTCCTACACCGTTAGTTGTCCATGCTGCAAAAGAGTCAGCTGTTCTATTTACATGGAATATAGCAAGGGGGGCAGTAGCCCCAAGAGAGAAAAATCCTGTATTTGATAAAGACATCTTAACAGAAGATGACAAAGATGCTTTAATAAGTAAATTAGAGCCACTACCAATAGATCCCTCAGTAGGGTTAATGTTAAAAGCTGTATACCCAGCTGTGCTACTTTGAGTTATTGTTGGGCTTATAGATAAGGCAGATTGTATTCCAGAAGAAGCAGAAAACTGTAAAAGTGTAGTGTCAATGAAGTTTCCAGCAACTGAAGAGTTGCCATTAAATGAAAAAAATGGGTTAATGTTTTGTATTTTTATAAAATTTCCTACTTCTATTGCCCCACCTGCTGAAATACCAACACCTAAAATTATAGGTCTTGCAACCCCTGTACCCCCAAACTCTGTACCAATAACTGATTTATTAGATGTCCATCTTTTTACAGCTCTTTCATAGTTAGTAACTTGGTCAATAGTATTAAAGTGATTATACCCTGTTGTTGTTGAACCGAGAGTTAATGTTGTTGTTGGCACTGCCGTATTAAAACCTAGACGTTTATTTGTTATATCCCAGAAATAGTTAGCATTATCTTGTGCAAGTAGTCCAGTAGCCCCGACAAAGAGGACAGAGCCTGCTGTACCAGACGCTACTGCAGAACCTACGCCGTATGAGGGTGTTTGCCATGTAGCGGTTGTAGAACTTGTAGCAGTCAAAGCCTGACCATTGGTAGGGGCTGTAGCTGCTGATACATCTACTGTAGTGGTAGCACTTTTAAGAGCATTTGTAATCCCTGACGTAAGACCCGTTGCGGTACCTGTTACGTTTGTCATTACTCCTGATGTGGGAGTACCCAGAAGAGGTGTTACTAGAGTTGGTGATGTAGCAAATACTGCAGAACCTGTACCTGTCTCGTCAGTAAGAGCGGCAGATAACTGAGCTGACGTGAATAAACCAAGTGATGTAGCATTTCCCACTGAAGTAACTGCACCTGTTAAATTAGCATTAGTTGCATCGTTACCATTTAACTTTTGAATAGCTTGTAAAATAGTATCTGTTGCTGACACAGCCCCAGCCCCCGAAACATAACCAGTTAGGGTAGAGCCAATAGCTCTAGCATTAGTAAAAAATAAGTTAGTAACTTCTGTTATTTGAGCCGAAGTATAATCTCCTGTAGTTGCTACGACAGCACCTGCTCTACCAAATACAGAAGATACTCCCGTTACCAATGCTGTAATGTTACCGTTTATTTTTTGGAAGGCTTGTAAAATGGAATCAGTCGCAGCAACTACTCCTGCACCAGAAACATAACCTGTGAGAACTTTAGCAATGACGGGTGCGTTTGTAAGAGTAGTTGCGTTACCGACTGATGTCACATCGCCTGTTAGATTAGCATTAGTTATCACTGTGGCTGCAAATGAACTTGTCCCCGAACCAGTTACTCCCCCAGTGAGCGTGATTGTCTGGTCTCCAGTGTTAGTGCCTGAGTTAATACCTGTTATATCAGAGGTAAAAGCTAGAGTACCTGAAGCATCTTTTAATGTATATGTTCTTGCTGCGGTTATTGCATTTGTGAATAAAGCTGTAAACGTATTAGCTACGTTACGAAGCCCAAAAGTTCCATCTAAGAATGTTTTTAATCCTGAGTTAGTTTGGACAGAGGCTAAAACCATATCACCACTACCTGCGGGTGTTGACCATGTTCCATCCCCCCTCCAAAATGTAGCTGAAGAGGCTGATGTACCAGAGTTAAGGTTGCTTACAGGTAGATTACCTGTAACATCATTATCCAGTCTAACAGTAAGTGTGTTATTAGCTCCATTTATAGTCTTATTTGTTAATGTATCTGTTGTAGCTTTTCCAATTAAAGTATCAGTTGCGGCAGGTATAGTGACAGTCCCCGTTGCTATGGCACTACCTACTACTTTAGTAGTGCCTGAGGTAGCTCCTGAAAATAATAATGTGCCTGTTGATGTACCCACTTTACCAAATCTAGTACCTGTGGATGTTATACGCATTCTCTCTCTTGCTAATGAATCAAATCCTCCAGTGTAATATACTATTTCATTAGATGAACCTGTGCCGTCTGTTGCTATGATCAAATTACCTACTTTACCAGCTCCTGCTACTGCTGATCCAAATAGATAAGCGTCATTGGGTCCTGTAATCGCATACGCCGCTTGAGAAAATGCAGAAGATGTTACACCTATATCCATAAAGCCAGTTATATCATCAGTGTTATTATCAGGATATGCAATTAAGTCTGCGGAAGAGTTAACACCTGCCAACTTATTCTGCATTGATATTTGAGTAAAATTGTTTACTGAATTAGTGGCAGTTACAGTAGGATTGGTAAGTGTAGTACCTGTGCCCGCAGGGTTGACAGTTAATATGCCATTAGTTTTATCAAATGTAAGCTTAGATGATGCGTCAAATGCACCAGCAGTATTGAATTGTACTTGTGTTGTTGAACCTGCGGGTGTACCAGACCCTCCAAGCGTATTGATAACAGTTGCTCCGTTACCATCTTTAGTAAAAGAAATATTTGTCCCCGGTTTATAAGGTTGTGCCCCGCCATTACCGCCTATTCTTGTTCCTATATTAGCAATATTGGTTATACTAGCTTTTAAATCTTTTAAGATTTCATCAAGCCCTTTAATTGCTTTTTTATCAAGTCTCTCATCATCTTCTAAAGTCTCTAATTTATCTCTAACTTGTTCTGGTGATATTTCCACTCCGTTTAGTCCATTCTTACCATCAAAATAGTCCACACCTTTTTTTGGTTTAGAAAAATTTATAAAATCTTGTATTTCTTTTTGGGTAAAGTAGTCTTTCCCTTTAACTGGAGTATACGCGTCTTCTCCTTTGTCACCTTTTAAAGGTTTTGGTATAAGCGGTTTAATAAGTGCAGTTAATTCTTCTTGAGAAGGTTTTTCTCCATCACTCCCCTTATCCCCTTTTATAGTCATAATAGAAACGCCTTCAAGTTTTACTGATATTTCTTTTTCAAGAAAAGCATCTACCATAACCTTTACTACATTAGCATGACCACTATCCATACTATTAGTTATACTTGTATTATTATCTTCTAGTTTTTTTAAGACTTGGTCTAGTTTATCGTTAGTTTCTATAGACTCACCTAGCTGTGCTAATGTTACAGACCCTGCGTCTGTTACTTTTTGTGCTTTTTTACGCAAATCTTCTGTCATAGATAGATTATATATACGGTCGGTATTTTAGTTGTCCACATAATTATACTTTCATAATTTATGAATATAGCATATTATGCTAGTATGATTACATTTTTAATTATATTTGGTCTCTGGCTATTCTTTTCTGGATTTGCTAGATAATATTATTTAGTTACTATTTTTTATTAGCTTTATTCCAGATGTCTGTGAGTTGAGATCGGTTTGGCAATTTCACTCCATAGTCTATAACTTGGTCATGTCCAAAAAATCGTTGAAGATATTGCGAACTTTGGTAGTCTTTCATCTTAATCACAGCACCATCATGCCCCATATCTAGTACTTTTTGTTTTACATCTTCTATTATTGCCTTTTGTTTAACTGGGTTAGCATCATAAAGTGATGTTCTATTTGTAAGGTTTCTTAATTCTTGGTCTGTTGTAATGTATAATGGATTTTCTAATTTAACATTGTGTTCTGTGATATTTTTTCCATACCTACTGGCTTGACTTAAATCTGCATAGTATTTCCCCTCACCGAGAGCATTTCCTGCTTCTGGTCTTGATAATTGTAACCCCCCATTACCTTCTCCACGGTACATTGTTTTTTCAAATGGTATTCTTTGTGCTTTTATAAATTCCTCTGCACTCTTATATTTTTTAGCTTCATCTATTAAGTTTTTTTTTGATAAATCCTCACTAACTGCACCTAAATTAACTGAACCCTTCATTTTTTTTGTGTTACTAACAATATCTTTTACATATCCATTAACATCGTACACACCATTATCTGCATTTAAAATTCCTCCTAGTGTTTTTTCACCAGCTTTACCAATAAATTCAATACCCTTACCTGTCCTATAAAGTACTTGCCCTGCTATAGTTGCAATAGGAGTAACTGCTTGAGAATATATTTCTTGTACAAATGACCCCGCCCCACCTTTTAATTTAGACCCTGTCATCGCTGACTGCCCTAGTTTCTTTAAGTTTACAAGGTTCCCATAATCTATGTATGCTTGCCTAGATCCTTCTCCTAGAGAGTCATATATTGTGGATCTTGCCTTGCTTGATAATAATGCTCTAACTTGTTGTAAAGCACCAGATACATCCTCCCCTTTATAAAATTTCTGTGGGACAAATTCTGCCCACCCTTCTTTTAATTTTTGTAATTTAGGCATAGTAACATTGATTATATCTTTATAATCTGTCTTAACTGCATCTAACGCTTCTAATAGACTTTTTTGCCTAGTCAATTCTGGTGTGCTTTTTATCAATTCATCTTCTATATTCTTAAAGAAGTCTTTGATATTTAATACACTATTACTTGATTGTAATCTTGGCTCTATTGCATCTTTCCATAGAGTAGACGCAGCCCTATTGGCTTGCACCCCTATCTGTGCTTTTGTACCAAATAGCCCTGGTAAAGTTTGTCCTGCTTTTGTATCTATAGCTGTTTTTGATGTTGTCCTTGGTGTTTTACTGGTATCAGTTAGTATATTTGATATTCTCTCTATAAAAGTATTTATTGCTTGATAATTTTGTAACACTTGAGCTTCTCTAGCACTCATCGGTATTGCTAAATCAACTAGCTTCTCACCAGCTTTCTTTACAAGCCTGCCTACTGGAGCTATGACAGGCAGTGCCGCCCCAATTGCTGTCCCTACACCTGGTGTAGCTTGATTCTCTGCGTTAGTACTTGCGTTATATGCTGTGTCGCCTAAATACCCTGCTGCTGCACCTCCTGCTACTTTTGAGGCTAGATTAGTTACACCCTCACTTGCTTTCAATGTCTTGGCTATTGTGCCACCCACTTTACCTGCTGTATTTATTAGACTAGTACCTCCTGTAGCTGGTATTGCTGCGATATTACCACCTATTATTCCTGCTGTGTATAATGCACTATTTTGATCCGCCCCCATAGTGTCTGCTAGTTGTGATTGTAAAGGCTTTGCCTGTGCTAAATTATCTAGCATTTGCTGTTTACTTATACCAGAGCTTTTAAATATAGCATTATTCTCATCTAGATTTTCTATAGCTTTTCTGCCTAGATAGTCTATTGCTGATAAAGCTATACCACCCACTCCATTTGCTACTCCTCCTGCTATATCTTTTGCACCTTGTGCTGTGACATCTACCACTGATTGAACATTGCTTTTTATTTGATTGGTTGGTGTATTCTCTACGTTAGAAAAGGCATCATTAAATAATTTTGACCTGTCTTGTGATCCTTTATCTGTAACCTCAGTCTCTGGTACAACTAATGACTGTTGATTATAATTGTATTTTTGTTTTATTTGTTCTAATTGATTATTCATATAATTATTCTACTCCTAAAGCACTTAATATTTCGCTACTTTTAGCACCTGTAGCTACCATTTCTTTTATCATTGCCTGTGCTCTTGGATTAGCTTTTCCATAAGAAATGACTCTATTATCATTTATACCTGTATTATCATTTAAAGAATTTATTTTATTAGTTAATTGTTGATATAGTGGTACAAAGCCTGATACGTCTAACTTTGAAGCGGCAGCTACATCTAACCTAGACTTTACTCCGTTACGTAATGCAGTTAATGTTAAAGCCGTGACTGCATCATTTTGTTTTTGTGGGGATGTTAGATTTGGTAATGTCTGCGTGTATCTGGCTGTGTCTAAGTCAGTTAGCACTCCTACCTCTCCATATATACCTTTAGCCACTTGAGGGACTAGTGCTGTTATCTGTGCATTTATTGTGCCTGCGTCTGCGTTCTGCCCTATGCTAGCCATCAATGTTTTTACTTTACCACCGAAAAAGCCTGTTTGGTCCTTTTTTAGGTTTTCTTGTAAAGCTCCTATTTGGTCTACTACTGCAAAGGATTTTGATATTGCTGATCTTTCTTCTGCCACTAGTGAAGCTTTGTTTACTGCACTATTTGTCCATGTAGACAAAGAGCTAGCGGTTGTACCTAGTGGAGCGTTATTAGCTAGTGGTGTACTGGTAGATTTTATTTCTTGAATAACTTTCCTATACTCTGCATTTATTTTGTTTATTTGAGCGTTATTTTCTGCTATTTGGCTCTTCTTTAAGACATTTGATAGATAATCACCTGAATACACTCCTAGTATTTGTGCTGCCTCCGTGGGAGTTTTAGCTTTACTTGCTTTCTGCACAAGTGAGGATGGAGCCCCTTGTGAAGAAGCGTTTACTATCATAGTACTAACTTTTGTCTCGTCATCTTTTTGTTGGTCTATCATCTTTTGCTCTTGTTGATACTTCATCTGTAAAGCTTGTTTAGCTTTATCTTGAGCTGGTGATAAACTATATTTATCTAACGATGATAACTGTGTCATTTTACTATTCAAATCTGCCTCTATTTGGCTATACTTTACTGCTATTTGCTGGTCTGCTAGATTTTTAGCTTTATTATAATTACCTTCTGCAACTGCCGCTTGTTGACCTAGTGCCAATGACTTGATAGCATTTAATCTTAAAGCCCCTGCCTCTTGTGGAGCTACACCTCTATCTGTAGCTCCTGTGCCTGCAGCATTTTGCTGCACTTGTAATGGTATAGCACTAGCTTCATTCCTTAATCCTGTTAATTGAGCATTGATATCTTGTAATTGATTAAAAGATTGGTTTACTCCTGTATTATTATAAGTATTTAATGTATCCTGTGCTTTACCTCCTAGTTGAGATTGTAGTATTGATATATCATTAGTGCTTTGTTTAGATTGTGCTAGTTTTGCATCTGCCTCTTTTTGAGCATTCTGTGAGTCTACTAGAGCCTGAGAATACAAAGCATTCTGGTTTATAGCAGTTGTATATGTACTATTAGAGACATTCACTGGTCTGGGTATATTATATAGCTGAGCTGATCCTAATTTTGAAGCGTCTACTACTGGAGATACATTACTATTTTGCATATATGTAGTATATATATGGTCGGTAATCTATGGAGCTATAATACCGTAAGCCTTTAAAGCTGTTAGTAGTGTGGCTAGATCTGTGGCTGTTTGTTGTTGTACTGGCTCCTTTGTAAAAAATCCTATAGCTCCTTTTGTTTGAAAGTTTCTATAAAGTACCATTTTATTCGGGAAATTTTCTTTATTATATAAATTTATAATAACTTGAGTTTGTTGATACAAATCTTCAACTTTTTTACTTAATTCATATAGTTGCTGTTTTTCTTGTGGTGTCATATTAGTTTTCTGAAATTGTATCATACTCATATTGTATCTCTTCTATTTCTACATTATTTACAGCGTCTATTTGGAATGTAAAATATCTACCTACCTTAATGTTGCCACCCGTAGTATCTGAGTATACGTTTATTATGTTTTGACCAGATACATTTGTGTTTACAGACAAGACCACATCGGTGCTACCGTCGACGCTATACGAAAGTGTTGTAGTATTACCACTTGCATTATAACACTTATATATTACTTTGACTGATTTGACCACTTTAAGGTCTGACCTATCTGCTATATTCATACCCATATTTTGAGATGTCCTATACACTGCATTATTATACCTAGCGATTGATGTGGTTACATCAGAGGCAGTTAGTATAAAAGACCCTCCAGTAGTTCTAAAAGCTATGTAGCAAATATCATTTACAAAACTTATATTTGATACAGAAGATATAGCATTGGCTACCGCACCAATTGATCCGTCATATATCATATTCATGGTAGATATTGTATACTGCCCTGTACTATTTTTACCTACGGAGTGCAAAGCTGGATACCCGCCACAACCAAAATATAATCTATCTCTATATTTGGCTTTAGCTAATGTTGGGTTTGTTACATACGCAGAAGGTACTAATATGGATTTTATACTATCTAAATAGTCCCCCCCTCTATAAACTTTTATATCTATATATTTGTCTACTATAAAAGAACTATTTTCTGGCACAAAAACTAATACCAATTCGCCATTAAGATTTTCTATACATGTTATTGCTCTTGTACCGCAATTTATTGACGCCTGTAATGTTGTTATAGACGTATCTCTCCCCCATAGTAATAACAAAGACTGTTGCCCCGCAAGTAAAGGGTTCATTGCAATAGCTAGATATCCACCAAAATTTGTTACAGATACTACTTTATACCCTGTCGGTAGTATACCCGTATGGCTTGAAAATGTTGTGGTGGCTAAATTATATTTTGCTATAGTAGTACCAATACACATGTACAGTATTTTATCATCGGGGTGTATAAAGGGTCTAGGGTGGTAGGTATATGTAGATGTATCCGTAAAGCTTCCTACCACAGTTGTAACCCCCGCAGCCGTAAATGATTCAAGTCTGTATGTTGTAGGGGCTGCACCCGTAGCCGTCATTGCATAGGCAACTCCTCCATATTCAATATATGTACCCCCCGCAATGTTATAAGCACTTAAAGCTTGCTGTGAAGTAAAACTGCCATTTACTGATGTAGAAGCTCTCGTGTAAAAAGCTAGCCTAGCACTAACTGTAGTATTTTCACCCACGCCTACTAAATAGTCCGTGCCTGCAATTGTAGTTAATCCAACGTCATACATAGGGACACTATTTGTTGTCTCTTGTATTTGACTATATAATTTAATCAGTTTATCTTTTGATTTAAAAATATCAAAACCATAAGATAATTCACACTCATTTGTTGCTTTTGTAAGTATATCTTCTGCATTTCCTCCATCAAATCTATTTATTATTACTTTTGCCATATATTTAATGTTTAATTTTATTGGTTATATTAATAATAGCATTTTTTGCCCTATTTGTTATATTTGTAGCTGCTGTTTTTGTTTTTGGTGACCATACTGTCCTCCCCACCGCTATAATATTTACCACTACTCCAGATAAAATATACGCGGCAGTATCCATTGTCATTATTATTACTGGGGATATTACTACTACTATACCAGTCCAGTTGGTAGAGCTTGCTAACGACCAGTTTTGAGCCTGTGACGAGGGTGTTACCACTGGTCCACCAGTATCACCTATTGCTAGCACATTTGAGAACCTTGATGTAGTATTTGATCCTGCTATTCCTACACCTAAATTATTGGTAAAGGCTGAGACTACCCATGAGTTGGCGGATAGTGTAGTCACTGATACTGATAAATTGTTAGCTACAGTTGTTGATCCTGTATTATTTGCTGGTGGTGTTGTCTGGTTTACACCCGAGTATACTGCCCATATCATATTTGGGGAGCTAGCGGATGCATACGTATCTGCTACGGTTACATTTCCTGTTGCTGGTGCTATTCTGTACCACAAAGATTGTGTATTTGCTCTAGTTGTTTGATTGACTGTAGCTATTTTTGTCATAGCCTGACCACCCCATGTGACTGAAGTCGGGTCGGTCGAAAGTCCTGGGCTATCGTATAAAACAAAAGCAATACCATTTGTAACGCTACTAACAGAGGCTAGACCATTTGCATTAAAGCTATGGGTGGTGTTACTCCCCCCTGACGATGACCCTGTGGTCGCTTGTGAAAATGCTATTGCCATATTATGTTAATGTTAGTACACCATTGGTGCCGTCAAAATCAAGCAATACTGTGTCTCCAGACACTAATGTTATATTACTTGCGTAATCATACCATCCTATAAGCTCTTTGTTTGTTGCTGTATCATTATATAATACGACATATCTAAACGGACCCACGGCTCCAGTTGCCGTTAGTGTTAGGTCGGATACTATCAATATGTATACTCCAGATGTCTGTATTGATGACGTTGTAGTTAATACTCTAGCTGAACAGTTTGTATAGGATATTTCTGTGATATTAGCCAATACTGTATTTGTATTTACTGGAGCTGAATTAGTCAAAGCTATTTTTAAACTATCTGCACCTAAATTATGCACTTTTTCTGCTAAAGCTTCTGTGAATGAATTAAATTTATTAAATGTTGCCATGTGTTTATCTTGAGCTTCTAAAGGCTGGTGTCATCATTTTTACTTCGTCTTTTGCTCTGGTGCTATAATAACTCTTGATATTTTCTTCCATTGCTAGCATATCTACTTTTAAAGATGCTGTCTGTGGTAATCCTTTTCTTAAACAGAATTGATATGCTGGTCTGAACGCTACATATTCATGGAATACATCGGGTATACCTGGCTTTTTAGTCGTATCTGTAGACAAAAAGTAAGATGCTGTCCTATTGATATATATTGTTAATCCGCTAGTGTAGTTGTAGCTAGGTTTTGGGTATAGTATTATATCATTGCCTATCTTATCATAGTATTTTGGTATCCCTGCTGTTTTTAAATATTCACTTAATGCTATTCCGCTTACATCATACTGATCAATTGGTATTAACTCTGACGCATACCCTGTAGAGTCTTTACACTCTACCCTGTAAATATCTAGCACTTGATTTGGTGTACTGCTACCATCTGTAGTAAAGGAATAATCTGCTTGATTAGCTACCACGTTAGCGTCTATTATAGGTGAATTAGTATGATTAGTATCGTCTACCTGCCACCTACCCTCTGCACTTTGTGCTAGTACAAAATAGTAAGCCAGAGTATTATTGGCGTCTCTTGTTTTTGTTGCTAAAGGATAGCTAGATGTTGTAGCACTTTGTGTACCTGTTAAGTCCTCTATGAGCTGTATTACACCAGTTCTATTTGTTGTATCGCTAAATTGCATTGACATGCTTTTAGTATACTATGGTCGGTATTTAGTATTATACTTATTCACAATATAATTTTGTAATAGTTGGCTATTTGGGTTAGCTGTCTGTTCACTCATATTATTACCATGTCTCCTCCACAATAAAGCTATATAATCTCCTACTACTGACTTATACCCTTTACATAGGCATTCTAGCCAAAATAGCCTATCCTCCCATCCTTTACGCATAGTCTCTGACTCGTCAAATCCTCCTACATCTACCCATGCTTGCTTTGGAAATAAACTGTTAGAATATATAACATTTGTTTTTAACAGGATCTCTACTGTAGCTACTCTTGGTCTTGCTGTGTAATTATCTTTACCAAAAGCCATGAGCCCTAGTGTGACTATACTGTTATTATCAATTAACTCTAGGTGCTTTTCTACCGCTTCTGGTCTTAATATATCATCAGCATCAAATGAAAAACAATACTGTGATGTACTTGCTTTTATACCTGTATTTCTTGCACCTGATAATCCTTTGTTTTTATCATGTTTTATATATATTACTTTTGGGTATTTATCACATATAGCCTTTGGATTGTCTGTAGAGCAGTCGTCTACTACTATTACCTCATCTGGGACTCTAGTCTGTGTGAATACACTCTCTAATGCTTTGTCTAAATAGTGTGCATAGTTGTATACTGGCATTATACAAGCCACTGTCTTATAAGAATAATCCTGCATATTTTTGTTTATTATCTAATAAATATTGTGGTAAGTCACTTTCATCTTTTCTCATGTCTATCTCTCTATTATTCCACACACCCCCATCTTCGTATATTGGGTGTTGAAAAGCTTTCTGCTTTCTCTTTTTACCACCTATAGCATTGAAGTGCCACCCACCATTGTCTAGTACATCATAGCTTGTCATACTATCTGTTCTTAAATGATTGATAACACCACTTTTTATATGTTTATACCTGCAAGCTATAGTACCTGTCCACCCTAACCAATCTTCACTAGTCCTTTGATTAAAATAGTATAGATAAGGTAATTGTTTTGGCTTATATATTACATCTTCACTATATTGTAGTAATGGGTTCCATATCTCATCTACATCTGATATAAATATTAAGTCATCATCATCACAATTTATAAGGGCTTCTCTTACACTTTCTTTCTGTGCCCACTCTCTCACCCAGTAATGCTCTCCGTTGCCTGTATTTGGACTTTTGAGGGCTTCCTTTACCATTTCTGGTGTATCGTCCATTATAAAGTATTCGATGTTATAATTGGCATATTTTGACTTATCAAAAGTTAGTTTCTTTTTTACTCCACTAAAGGTCTTTTCTGCCTCACAGATTATAAACTTATCCACATATGGTGCAAGTATGTTTAATCTCACATCTAATACCTCGCTCTCTCCATTATAATAAAATAGGTCTATTATCATAGCGATAGAAATATATTACTATACGACTCTTTAATAATTTTATGTGGTAAATGCTTTTTTAAAAACTCTGCCCTATTTTCTTTTTGACTTAAAAGTTCATCATAGTGATGGAACTCTATATCTAAATATTTTATTTTCTTAATATTTATTGAGTTTTCAATGATGTTACCCTCTAACCCCTCTATATCTAGCTTAAGAAAATCTACTATCGGTAATTGTTCAAGTGTAATAGCTGTTACTTCTACCTCTCCTGGTAAAAAGACACTACCGCCCCCTACATTTTGCGGAAGTCTACCAAAAGTAACTTTATCTTTGCCATATATAAGTGCGTTGTAGTGCAATTCTATATTGTGATCTTGCAAATTTTCTTGTATATAGCCTATATTACTTTGCAAGGCTTCGATTATATAAGCTTTCTCTAATGTTGTATTTTCAAACATTATTTTTGTAACTTCTCCTGTACACGCACCTGCGTCTATCATTGTTTTAATATTGTTTTCCTTTAAAGTTTCCAAAACAAATGAGAAATAAGGATTGTTATACTCATTTCTTGTATATTCTTTGTGTTTTTCTAATGTTGAAGTGTCCATATATGATATAAGTTACGTTCTATTAAATAGGCCTCCCCTGGTGTTTCATGCCAGTCACAAGCATCTCTTAATTTGATATAAAATTCCTTTGGATGTTTTAATATATTTGCTTTGGGGATTATGTAACATCCACCGGGTGCAAACTTATTATACAGCCTCTTTTCCATATCTAGCATCTTTTTTAGTTTCTCAGTACTATTAATATTTTTAGTTGGATGTTCTAGTAAGTACCAATAATCATTTAACTCACAATATACACCGTCCTCATACCAGCATATAGGCTCGTACACAGCATGATTTTGTGTTAGCAAAGGTGTAAATACTTTATTATTCTTTACTTTATCAAACTCTTCTTTGCTTATATGTCTTTCTAGCATGTTTGTTTTACCGAAAAGCATTATTTCTGGTAAATTCTCATAGTTATCAACAATATAACACATATAATCATATATATTCGATCCCACATTTTTATCTTTCTTATCATAGAATATAGCATTTTTTGTATATTCTTCTACCCATTCTCTATTGTGATGATAGTCATTCATTATCCATTGCATATATTTACTTAATTATTTCACCATTATTTTTTAACCAGTCCCACCCCTCTACATAGTTTTGTGTTAGTAACCAATAGTTTTTATTATACCTACCAAAGCCCCATGGAGCTATTACTCTTTTTACACTTTCATTTAGAAAGGCTGGCAATATAGCGAATGATGAATTTGATAGTATTAAATACTTTGAGTATCTTATAGCTCTCCAATTTATACCCATGTCTTGTATAATCGGATAGTCAGGGAAAAACTTTGACGCCTCTTCTTTGTCATCTGTATGCACTACAAATTGCATGTCGCTATTAGTTTTTAACATTTCTTTTACTGCCATATCAAAGTAGTTTTTAGGCAAAAAGAAGTCCGCTACATATTTATACTCTCCTCCTCTAAAGTTTATTACACATACATTTTCTGGCATATCAAGAAAATCTACCTTTAGCCACTTTCGCACCGCTGCTTTCCTGTGTTTGAAATAGTCTATTCCTTGTAGCCACCCGTGTATAAGTGTATTATCTTCTATATCTTTAAACTTGGGGTCGTAGTCTTGTGTCTCTTCTTTGTACCAGTGATCTATAGTGTCTGGTAACACTTCTGGATGTTGTCCCTCCACATTTGACTTGCCACCCATTACTATCTCGCCAAAATTTAAAGTCATAAATGAGTGCCCTTTGAAGTTCTCTGGGTATTGTATCCCAAATTTATATCCTTTATCTGAGGCTAGGCATCTAGTCGCTACATAGTTGGCTAGCTGATTGCCTAACCCACTACCAGTGTACATTGTGGTTACTAACATGGTATTAGAACTGTTAGCCCATTATTATTTGTATATTTATCTTTTACTTTCCATTCCTTTAACTCCTCTACCGCCTGCCATAATTCTGGGCAAGACGTTGTATCATGTAATACTATATACTTCTTAACTTTACTAGCATGTAATTTTAGCTCTTGTGATAACTGATCGTAGGTATGTAAAGTATCTACAAATAACAAGTCTACTTCGTCTATTTCTATATCTAGTGTACTTGCTTGAATAAAGTTAAAGTCAATTGACTTTTCTTTACATATTGATACTACTTTATCAAAGGACTCTTTGCCACCTTGTGGTGCATACTCTGATGGATGTTTTATATCTATGCAAGTTAACTTTTTAGGATTACCTTCTATAAAAGCCCATGTACTCACACAATACCTGACCCCCATCTCTGTTATGCTATCACACTCTTTTGCTAATTCTGCCAGTACTGGTAAATGTTCATTTATATCGCTTGCCGTGTTACATAGTTGTTTATACATATTTTTTTCTTAAAAAAGATCCTTCCTTTTCTTTTTCTTCATTAGTTAATAAATTTGTAGCTTGATGTTCTCCTACTCCTACTGTTATATGGTCTCCTCTCAAGATTATAGGCTCTCCATATTCTCTGTACATCCTATAATAAAAATCACAATCTAATAGCCATTTTAAGTCTTCATCAAACCTCACCTTTACATCTTTATGTATTGTTAAAGCCGACGGACTACCAATCTTATTATTACCTTGTAATATATCGCCTGTGTACTTTGGATCGAGATTATCATTACAGCCCACCACAAGCCATTTTTTGCCTTTTGGGAAGGCTTTAGCAATCAATTCTAGTGTGTGCTTATTAGTAAAATAATCATCCATGTACATTATCTTGATAATATCGCCATTACATTTGTTTATGGCATTGTTGGTATTCTGTGACGCGTTGCCCTCGCTTGTGATTATTACTTCAATATCTTTATATGTCTGTTCTTCAATAGAGTTTAAAAGCCTTGCCATAAAGTAATTAGCATTCCTCATCTTTGAATAATAGGGTATAGCTATTGATATCATAATTTTATCCATTCTTTAGGGCATACAGTCCTTTCTACTCCGTCTGTGTACCATTGTTTTGGTGCTATTATCAATGTAGCTTTAGATAAATAAGCCCCCCACCAAGAAAAAGAGCTATTTGCTATTATTATACCCTTGCAACTAGCAATAATATTTAAATCTTGTACCTCATCCTTGCCTTTAGAGAAAGAACACCCTTTAAATATTTCTTGTTTCTTACACCATTCTATGTCATCAGAAAATACCATAAAGCTAGCACCCAAGAACATGCTCATGGCTTTCTTATAATAGTCTGTTTTTGATAAGTCCACATAGTAACTATTATTTACATAGTCACCTCTCCTCACATGTATAGCTACTTTGTCTATCTTGCCTATGTGGTCTCCGTACAACATCTTTATGCTATCTTTGTAACTTTCAAAGTACTTTGGATCTTGCAAATATATATCTGTTATCTCACCTTTTCTCATCTGAGAATAGATATAAGCCATTTGAAACATTCTATTCCCTAGCCTGCCAAATAGTTTATCTAGTGAAATCATTTTATTTTGCTTTTCTAATTTCTTTTACCTTTTCCTCTATCTCATCTCTAACTTCTACTAAATACTTATTATCTACTATTTTTAATTCTATAGCTTTTTCAAATTCTCCTAGCTCTGGCTTTACCAAGTCATTAACTATTTTATTTATTTTACTTTCTACCAAATCTATTTTCTGTTGTACTTTCTCTACTTCTTCTATTTTTAGCTTGTAGGCTTCAACTAAAGGTCTCATTTCCTCTTTTAAGGGTATTAGTTGGCTTTCTAAAGGTCTTATCTGCTCGTAAAACTTCTCTAAGGGGACTTCCTGTTCACTCATCTGGTCTAGTAAAGGCTTCTTCTCATTTTCCATAATAACTAGTTTCTCTTGATGGAGCTTTGCCACAGTCTCGTCGTTTATTTCAATAATTCTTGTACCTGTGTAATTTTTTTCGTCTAAATATTCTTTGGGTATTTGCATAAAATCTCTATTTGTTTTTGCCATTCACTGGCGTAATTTTTAATTGAATAATTTTCTAACACATAATCATGAGCTTTATTGGCTAATCGCCGATATTTCTCATGATTATTCTTTATTTCCACGACCATATTATACCACTCGTTATTATCTGTAACAAGTGTACAATAGTCTTTATTCTGTTGATAAGGTGATAACCCGTCTGAAAATGATTGTGCTAATACTGGTATTCGTAATAATGACATCTCTAAAAACTTCAAGTTGCTTTTACATTTATTAAAATAGTGATCTTTCCTAGGTATTATTACTAAATCCAGTGCTAGCTTGGATATATTGTACATATAGTCCGTTACATTACACAACGGGTGCCATTCCACATTGTTAAGTGATTGCCAAAAGTCTAAGTCTTCTTGCATAGAGCTTGCCAAAAGCTTACCATTTGCTAATTTAACACCCATGACCACTATAGTTATATCATTTCTATCGTCTAGTTGTTTAATCTGTTCTTTAATATGGAAATAATCGTCATTTGTAGTCACTGATCCTATAAACCCTATACGGAACTTACTTGTTATATTAACTTTACATTTAAACTCGTCATTTGGGTCTATGGTGTTCTTTAGCACCACTGTATTTTTGTTTATTTTACTGTATTCTTCTTTTAATATTTCTGTAGATGTAGTTATACCATGAGCTATTTTGCAAAACTCATTTAAGTTATTGTTTAGCTCTTTGGCTATTTCTACCTGTTTATTATTACCTAGTCTATGTAAAGGTATACCAGAATAGGTGTCATCATTATCCATGATTATATATTTCCCTTTTGATTTTAATAGTTTTGCTAACTGTAGAGAGTTATTCCCTGTTGGTCTTTGAAAGCATACTATATCTGCCCTCATCGCTTTTTTTGTTAGCTCTTCTGCATTTTGTGTTGTGCCACTATTGATAAATTCTGATATTACTTGCTGATTAGAATAAACCCCAGGTAAATATCCTCTATAGTAGTAACAAAAATTATAATCTCCTTGTATATATAATATATTCATTATTTCTTTTGTAACAACTCTAATATTTGTGCTAGACTGCCTTCCATGCTATTAACTTTACTTTCTAACTCTTGTATCTTATTTGGCTGTACTGTCCTTTGCTCTACCGTAGCTATTGGGGCTGATACTTGTGTGGCTTCTGTTGCCGCCGTATTTTTGTCTTTCTCTTTAGCTATAAGTTCCTGCATTCTCTCTTGATTGACTACTCTACCTCCTGATATTATTACTCCCCCATTCGCTTCGTCTACCATTTCTCTTATTGTACCATTTAAGTTTCTAACAGTTCTATTCCTATAAAGATTACCTATTGTGATTGACATATATACATTATATAAACAAAAACACCCCCTGTAAAGAGGTATCTTTGTTTTTCTGTGGATAACTATAGTCCTACAGCCAAGCTGTGACTTCTGATTTTAACGGCAGAGTCAACCCTATTCTGTACTACACCAAAACATAAGTCTACGGTAACTAGTTCACCTAGATACTCTTGAATGTATGATTGCTGTACACGCACACCTTCGCTACCTACAAAGCCCATATCCGCTTTAACTGGCATTGACATGCGAGCCCAGTGGATAGAGTCATTGTGTGCTAGCATATTAAGCCTAGCGGAGTTCTCACCTACTGCACCAGCTCCTAGTGGAACAGCTGGAGACACTATAACGGGGATACTGTACAATGACCTTGTAGGTGCTTTTGTACGAGGTAGCTCTGTCTGTGTATTCTGCCATAGTGTAAGCTTATCTACAGAGCCAATTTGTCTGTAGAAAGTGTTAGGATGGAATATCCATGCTACATCACCACCGTATACTGGTACACCTGTAGTTTCAAGTATAGAGATCGCGGCTAATAGTGAGGAGTCTGCTATATTGCTACCAGCAGTACCCAATATTTGATTAGCTACCGTAAAGTTAGTAAACTGTGCTGCAATAGCGTCATCTAGGTCTTGAGCTACTTCCCAAGCACAAGCTTTTGCAAACTTATCTTGTAAGTAGTAGCTTTTCTTTAGTTGAGCCATTTCTCTATCTTCGATAACAAAACTTGACTCTTTCCATGTTGATACAGTCAAAGTTACTTTTGTCTGTATAGGATTATTAAGAGTCACCTGTGTGTTATTAGCTTTAACAGTAGTCGCCATAGCCACTATATTAGGAGTGTATACGTCTGATCCACCATCCACTAACTCCTCACTTCTATCAATAAAGAACTGAGCTAAAGATAGATTGTATCTAAAGTAGTCATTTATTTTCTGCCCCCACAATAACGGAATATCTGCTGTAAGAGAGCCTCCTACACCACCACCCATTTGATTTGAGCCTAATGCCATATATTTATTTATTTGTTAATAGATGCCCTCCAAAGTTCTTTGTGCTCTTCTGCTGAAAGCCCCGCACTTTGCATTGTTTTTTGTGCTTTAACTGTGCTTGAGTTTCTTGAGGCTGGTAGTTTAGATTGTTTAGATCTTTCTTCCGCCTCTTTCACCTCTTTCATTGCTTTTAGTATCGGATCATTTTGTATGTCTAGTAATGATTTCCCTCTTAATTTTGCAAGAGCTTTCATTTCCCCTAACATTACATCATCTATTCCTTGAGCTTTCAATATTTTAGCTTCAATAACTTCGTCGTTTATCTGGTTGTTGTTAATAACTTTTTCTTCTGGCTTCTTTGACTCTTTATTGGCTTGATAAGCCATAGATTGTCTTTTAAGCTTTGAATACTCTGCTTTTGATAAAGTCACTAAGTCATCATCTTGATTTTCAGTGCCATCATCTGTTGTAGTTATTTCTTCCTGTTCAACTACTTCGTCTTGAACATGTTCATTTTCTTTTTCCATGAAATGATAATTGGTTAAACGTTGTGACGCAACGATACGCTTTTGTTAATCGTTTTTTTGCGGAGATGAACGATAACTCTTGCTTTATATAATATAATATGGTCGGCTATTTACTAAAATTTGTTTTATTTCTTATCTTTAATGGTCTATGTAATTCTCCGTATTCTTTTATGGCATAAGGGAATATACCTGCATACTCTGCTAGTATCCTTTCTTTCTCTTGTGGATCTGATAAGTTATTTTGCCTCATTTATTATATTTACTGGTTTTTTATTTAAACCATAAACACTATCTAATTTATCAAAAGCCCCTTCTATAAGTTCTTTGGCATCTTTTATGTGCTCTACACTTACACCCTCGTACATCCTATCTAATGCGGTATTATTTATATGCTGTATTATAAAAGCTAGTAAGGCTTCTTTAGTAGCTACATCGCCATTGAAGTGTTGTAATGGGTTCATATTATATTAAGTTTACACAGTCTTGTATACGTAATCCTACCGTACCTGCTTTTACATTCGCTGCGTCTTGTGTCCTTTGTCCTGTGGTGCCGGCGTATCTATTCCACCCCTCCGTCTCTGTATCTGGGAAAGCTGTTCTGGCGTTTAATACACGTAAAGCTTCTGCGTTACGTAAGCTTGTTGTGCCTGCTAGTATATTTAACTTGTCTTGTATTCGTAATCCTATAGTTACTGCCATATGTATATATTATACTGCGGTCGGTGCGGTTGTGGCTTGTGCACTCATTGATGTTGGCTCTGCCCCTGTAGATGATAGCTGTATAGATGAGAATGGCACTCCTGACATTTCTATTATCTGTCCGAATATCTTTTTAAGTATAGGATCTTCTAACGCACCGTATTTGCCTGTCTGTTGATTATATGTGGATATAACTGTCTTAAATATAGAGTCGAGTGATTGTAGTATCGCCCCTTTATTCTTTAGCTCTCCTGTGATATTTGCTGTTATCTTTCCCTCTATGTCTAGATAACCTTTAGGTATCTTTAGCTCTCTTTTCTTCCCATACTTACTAGCTAAAGTCTGTTTTGCCTGTGCCATGAGCATTTCCTGCTCTCCATTCTGGATTATGTCGCCTGCTAGTATTTTATCTACCATATGATTATTTGTATGAGTAGTAGCTATATCTTTATCTATCATGTCTAATTCCTCGTCGGAGAAGTCTGATACCATGCTGTGGTCTGATAATATCTTATCTTTTAGATAAGGCAATACCCAATCATTGAGTATACTATTAAGCCATATACCCCATACCTCCTGTTGATACTGGAATGGTGAGTTAGCTACTTGATTAAGTATTTGTGTCTGACCTAGTGGTGTGCCTGATGGTGGCTGCTCTCCTGTATTGGCGTCGTATGTTGATGATATGCGATTATACTCATTTGAGAATTGTGTTATCATATTTTCAAATGCTGGTATAGAGGTTGTGGATAGCTGAAATGCGTCTAGTGTCTCATTTTGCTTTAATTCAAAGTGGTGCCCATTGTCTACTCCTACTATGGCATTCCCTATACCTTTGACATTGCCTTTAGTAAACACTTTACCTGATAGATCCAGTGCATTTTTAAGTTGTATATACTGATCATTTATCCATACTTGTGATTGAAAGCCCTCTTCCCATACACCACGTCCTAGACTATTGCCTATCTTTTCCCATGCTAAATATTTGTATTTACTTTCATCCTCCTTTAAATCCTCTTTATATAGTAAAAACTTTTTATCTCCTACTACAGCTAGATAAAAACACATTGTTTTATACTTGGTGTCATTTTTGTCATTTTCCTTTAAGTCTGGATCAAAGCTGTATGGGAATTCGCCTGTTACTTCTTTTATTTCTATTGCTCTGGGTTTATTTTTATTGACTTTACTATGTATCTTTACAGCGTCCTCTATGCTATCATACCCTGTCCATATGTCTACTTTCTCCATTAAGTCTGATATAGACATATAGTGTGTCTCTATGATTGGTGACCCCATTATATCATTAGGACTGAAATCAACGTTTACCCAATCTACCACATCTACACATAGCTCGTCATCATCCTCATACTTTTTAACTAACACACCCCCATATTTTGGTCTAGTAAGCCCTATATCATTAAGAGTCTGAGAAAAGTTAGAGTCTTTTAAATATTTAAATAGCTCATGATTGATAATCATAGCTTCTGTTGCATACTCTAGTGTATCTGGCTCATACTTTATGTCTTTTACATCTATATCTGTAGCTGTCTTTGCTACCCTTACTCTTGAGTTACCATGATTGATAAAAGGTTTTTCTCTCCCTAGTGCGTCTTTATCTCCTGATAGGTATTGATCCATTGAATAAAACTCTACTGTATGTATTATATCTTTAGGGTTTCTTACCAGTCCTGATATTCTTTCTGCTGGCTCATTGTATGAGTCTATAATATCATCAATATACGTTTTTATTTTATAATCCATAAAAGTATTATATATATGGTCGGTGTTACCTTGAATAATTGCCTGCTTGATTACTTCTAGCTTGCCTCCTTAAGTATTTATCAAGGCTAGATGTATCAGTGTCTATATTTAGATCCTCCATGGCATACCTGCTAGCGTCAATGCAATGATCGTTACCTCCCTCTGGGACCCCTGCTATTATCACTCCGTTTCTGTCTATTTTCCACATATACCTTTTATACTCATCTATTAGATTTATAGAGCTCTTTGTCATTGATATCCTTTGTCCTTGTACCATGCTAATACCATGTCTTACAGAGTCAGGACCTTTCTTCGCACCTACTATAGCTACATCATATAAAGCTATCTCGTCTATAGACTTTGGCTCGGAGGAGTCTGCTATCACTAACGCCTGCTGTTCTTGCCTCTTAATTATATCTGCTAATTGATTATTAAAAAATCCTTTTTTATAAAACACTTCATCTAATATAAAGCCCCCGTTATACCTATACACCGCTACTATCGCTGCGGGGTCGTTAGAATAGCCAAAATCTAGCCCATAACGCTCTAGTCTAGCTTCATGTGGTATCTCGTCTATGATAGCCCAATCTTTAAATATACGCCTTTCTGCACTCGCTGGTTCGCCTAGCCATTTATGTTTATACAATGCTGGTCTTTTATCTTTGTCATCCTCCATCTCTAGCTTTATAACTTCTGGCATCATATTATACTTCAAAGCTATTTCATAGTTTACATTGATTATTAGTGTATTGGGTCTACCCTCTATTACTAATCTTTGGTGTACTGGATCATCCTCTAAAAGTCTATTGTATGTGTATATAATCTTTGATCCTTTCTTACGTACTGTTGGTGTTAGTGTCTCTATGGAGCTTTTACTTATAGACTGAGATTCTTCACACCAAACAATATCAAGCCCCTCTATAGACTTTATACTTTGCTCATTATGTTTTAATCCTTTGAATAGGAAATCAGATCCGTTTATCTTATTTACTATAGAGTTATTTGTTACTTCAAAATCATTTAATCCATATAACTTTATTAAATCTGCAAGTAGCTGGTGAGAGCTATCACCTATAGAGTTTTGGAATTCACGGAAGCAACCCACTCTTGTTTTCTTTTGCCTTGCCATTATAAGTAAATACCTTGCTACTGTGTGTGACTTTAAACTGAAGCGACCCCCATATATAGCCGCTTCTCTCCAATCCTCATCAAATAGCTTTTTATATTCAATTGGTATCTCTATTGTTTTCATCTATAAATTTAACAAGTACTGGTTGTAAAGTTTCTCCGTTACTTGTGATATCGGTATCTTGTTTAGCTTTACCTTCTGCCATTTGCCATATTATGTCCTTATCCATACCCTCTAACCACTCATCTCTTTCTTCATCTGTCATCCTCTCCAAAAACTGTCTCACATAGTCTTTCATGGTCTTTCCTTTAGGTCTACCCATGATATTACCAGACTGTCCTTTCTTCCACATATAGGGTCTTATGTAATCTACCTTGCTTTTAGGTTGTATTTCAGTGTCTTCTTGCATATATTTATTATACAATAGTATTATTATTTTGTAAATCAAATGTCTTCATTGTCCATATGTAATTCACTTCTCCTAGTGGTATACCTAGCTCTTTCGCTACCTCTCCTGTATTATACCCTTGCTTTTTACGTAATGCTATAACCTGCTTTGCTATTTCTATTTTCCTATATTCTGGCAATATTATTTTTTCATTCTTTGTAGAATATATATTATCCCACACGGTACTCTTTGCTATATTAAATATGCTTGATATTTGTCGATTACTATACCCTTGGCTTTTTAACAGCCTCATACTTGCTAAATCTTCTTCAAGAATACTTAATTTTGTTCTCATTTGCTATATGCAATATATTATACCACTTTACAAAGATAATATATATTATTTACTGCTTAAAGTGTGGATAACCTGCTTGCTATTAAGTTCTCTATCTGCACCTTATGTCTTTCTTCTTCCTTTGCCTTATAATCTGCTAGTCTTTGTTTACGTATTCTCTTAGTGTGTGCACCACCATTTATAAATATATGTATTATATCTAAATAACTACTAGATAAACAACTTGTAATATCATTATTAGCTTTTATGTGTGCCCATGCTAGCTCTATTTGGTCTAAATTTGGCTTGTATAGCTTTCTTTCTTTCTTAGTTATAGTATTCTCTGTTTTTATCTTCCCATTGTCTCTGTAATAGCGAATTTCTGTGCTGGTGGGGTTTCTATCTAAGTTATTTCTTAGTAGTCTACTGATTTCTTTTATTTTCATGTTATTGTTATTTTAACTTCGCATTGTCATTATTAAGATAGTACATTGATCACTTTTAAATATTAATGGTTTATTTTCTTTATATGTAATGATAATATCATTAGCAAGTATAGCTTGAAATAATTCTACCGCCTGTATCAAGCTGTCTTTGTTAAAATTTTTATCAAAGTATTTTATGGTAGATGTGCCAGCTATATTTTCCATAGCACAAGTAGTAACATAGTTATTTAGCTTCTCGACAGTTGTATTTTCAGTCTCGGTAGCTTCGCTAATAGGATAAAATATTTGTTTATAATCGGGATAGCTTCCGTCTATCTTTTGCAAAGTATCAAGATTATAGATACCTGTTTCCATCCCAGTTATATATGATAATTCTACAAGTTTATGTGAGTCAGTAGCTACGATAACCCCCTTTTCTTTATCAATATATATTCCAGATATTTCAGGTTTGATATCATTACCATAAGTAAAAGCTTTTATTCTTTTGATTATATTCTTTTGATTATATTTTTTTATTATTTTCATATTAGTGTTATTTTAATCTTTTAACTTTTATGTAAAAGTCTCCTTCTATAATTTTAAAATCCCATAGATGTTTTACATCACAATCACAACATATGTGTGTTAGATTGTGCATTTTTCTTTTATACCATTTACCATCTATTGCTTTATTTATAACTCCTTTATTTCTCATATTGTTGTGTCATATATTTATTTTATTTATTGTGATTTTTAATGTGTTCGCCCCATGTTGCTGAATGTTTACCATATTGTAAACCCTTACTAAGATTATCCATAAAATCTCCGAATGGTACAGACATATCACAAAATACACACTCGGATACTTTTACTTTCTTGTCTTCTTTTAAAAAGTCCTCTACTATTGTGCCAACCTGTGTGTCGTAACTATAATCATTTATCATCTCTCCATGTTTCAAAACTTTACCACACCCTAAATAGTATTTATGTGCATATTCTGCAAATTCTTCTAA
>JAYVSD010000069.1:0-3212 GCA_043775745.1 bacterium
ATTCCATTTACCATTACTATCTATAGATACTCCGACTGTAGGATTACCAGCTGCTGTGGTGGGAGAGAAATTGATCCATGAGCCCACACTAGCATAAGCAAAACCACTAATCACACCAGTACTAGGGTCTGCCCTAACGGTAGTATATGTATAGGTGCTGCTAGGCACGATAGTAGGAGCGAAATTGATCCAGCCGATTTCATCGCCATATGCATAGCCAAATATACCACTATCTGTGATGGTGATAGCAGTCGCTCCGCCACCACTTGCTATCGTGGGTCTCATATTGACTCTGCCAGACTGCACAGTAGATGTAGCTCCATATACGCAAGCAACATCATGACATACTAGAGGATAACTAGTGGCAGGAGAGATGATGCTACCAATAGTAACACTCGCTGTAGCTATATAGAACATGGAGAGACTATAAATAATAGCAAGAATACCTTTATTCATAAGTTTATTATAACATGACACTACGCTGATAGATATGTGTGTCTCCACAAGTTTATTTTATTTTTATTTTTAAAAAAGTTTTCTTGGTGACTATACTTCTGCCGAGCTTTTCCTCCAGCGCTACTCTTGCTCCACCAGCTATGTCGCCACCTGCTGTCGCATCCTTTTTCAGCTTTGATACACCTTTACTATTTTCATTTCTATGTATTTCGGTAGTAGATCTTTCTCCTAACATAGTAAATATAAGTTCAAAATCGTCCATATGATCTCGCAAATTTTCACGCTTTAATCCTTTTAATTTCTTATATTCTTTTGGTGTCACCCCGAAAGTAGCTTTTGAAATTTCTGCTGTCAATATTTCATAATCTCTATCTTCTTTGGCACCTCTATCTTTCCATTCATCTGTCAATTCTGCTCTGATGACTATGCCTCTAATACGCTTTTCTATCCAATCATCTGTATAACCTTTCAATTTATAAAGTATGCGAGTACGCTTGGTCGCTAGCTCTGGATCTTCTATTTCTTGTACTCTTTCAAAACCAACTTTGGCTAGCCATCTTTTAAAAGGCTCGGCTTTTGGTGAAGGTATAGATTGTATAATACGAAACATGCCCTCGACATTGGCACAGTCAGTCTCACGCCTCTTGCCGTCTTCGGCTGGCATTTTCAACTGTTTACAAATTGTAAACAGTTGAACTTTCTCTTGTGTCTCTAACCTACCTTTAAGTACACCCCAATACACTCTGGGATTGGGACTATCTGTAAGAACAGCACATACATCCACCACAGAAAAGTACCACTCCCCATTATATATAACTCTACGTACTTTATTGCCTTTAAATATTGATAATTGTTTTTCTGAGTCCATAAATAAATTATATCATGAGCCAAACAATACACAAGCGCGACCTACGGTCGCGCTTGTGTATTGTATTAATTTATTAATTTGCTGGTATGGCTGTCGGGTCTGTAGGTACTGGATCGATACTAGGAGCTCTTTGTGGCTCTACTGGAGTCGTGGGTGGAGTGTCAGTAGACGTAGAGATAATTGAAATCACTGTAGAGCTAGCTGGTGTATCAGTCGAAACCGAAGTAGTACTAAGGGCGTTACTCATCGCAGGAGTTGTAGGTGTAGGTGCTGCCTGCACTGAATTAGCCTTTAATAAACTATCTAGCTGCTGCTTTGTAATACAAGTCTCGTTGCCTTTGCCTCCGACACAGAGTGTCTCGGTGTGAGTGGTCTTGGTAAACATATCTGCGATACCATTACTTGCATCAGCGAACCAAGTCACTAATCTCTTTGTGATATTATCCATCACGCGCCCCATATAAGTGAGCTCTGTGCTGCTAGTAGCATTACCATTTGCATCTGTACTAGTCGCTATAGTACTAGTAGCTGCTGTGGTAGATGCCAAAGTATCGAGAGTGTCTGCCATGTTTATGGTCCTCTGCTCTAATGATATAGTCTTATCATTAATTAACATAGCAATAGTCGATGTGCTGATAGTGTTAGTAGTAGAAGTAGCAAAGACTGAATTAGTCAGACCTGAAAGCTTACCATTGAGCTCTTTGATACCTTGCAGAGCCACGATACCAAATCTATCATAATTAAGTCTGTAACATCCTTCTGTACTGTTAGTATTACACTCTGCAGTCGAGCTTGCTGGCTTTGTAACTAACTGAGGCAATATACCGTCTACCTCTTGGGCTATAAGACCTATCTCGTGATTACCATTAGCCAAATCATACTCTACTGGCCTCAGTCCTTCTATTTTAGCCAATATACTACCAGCAGAATTCAAATCTAGGACATTGCTTTTCAATCTGGCATCTGATATAGCTGACCATGATGTAGCGCCATTTGCTAGATTCACACCATTAGTCCCCGATATCACATCTATGGCGTCGCTAGAGCGTATCTCCAATCTATTGGTAAACCTACTTATATTTGCATATGTGCTAGTAGCTAAGTTGGTAAATAATATCTCACCATTACTATTCCCTGCATTACCTCCTACGGTCAAACCTCTATTGGTAGTGCTACTAGCTGTAGATCCGATGGTCATCAATCCTAGACCATTCATAGTCATAGCATTTTGGAATGCTATTACATTGCCTGCACCAGTCGAGGTCGCGTATTGTAGCTTGATAGATCCGTCTAGCATTTCGAATCTAGATGAAGTCGCATTGGCAATAGCTCTATCATTGGTACCATCCCAATAATAGTTACCTCCTAGCGCTAGATATCCATAGTCATTGACTGCTACAGGATTATTCTTACCTATCAGAGTCGCACCACTACCAATCTTAACTACCGATCTCTGATTACCCCAAGCCTCTACTGTGCTAGTACCTATAGATAGTGTACCTTTATTGTTAATATATGCTCCTGCATAACTGGTCGTAGAAGCTACGAAGCTAGCTAGCATGCCATTTGCTGAAGTCCCATTGTTAGCGACATACAGTAGTCCATTGGTACTATTAAGTGCTACTGATGATGATGTAGCTACTAATAGTGAACCGGTAGTTAGGCCAGAACCAGAGATCTTTAACACATTACCTGTGAGTGTAGCGTCATCTATCTGTACACCATTACCCGCGTGTGTCCCAGTGAAATTGAACCTTGCGCCGCCGTTTACGAATGTATTGGTTGATGCAGATGTGAGAGAGAATAGAGAATTGAAGTTGCTGGTACTGCTTGAATTCAAATTCAAGAGTCGTGTCTGGTTTAGAACACCAGCATCAAAGATGTTTAA
>JAYVSD010000070.1:0-2196 GCA_043775745.1 bacterium
GGCTCTATCACTATCATCTGATCTACCACGAGCAGTCAACTTTTCTATCTCCCAGCTATCACTAACATCTAGATATACTATCGTTACCTGATTATACCCATAAAATTTCAAAGCATTATCTATTACTTTGGCTTCTGATAACTCTCTGGGAGCACCCTCCAATATCACAGTATCATTTGATTGTAGATTGTTTATAAACAGATTTGCCCAATTCCATGTGGCGAAAAATGGTGGCATGAGCTGGCCTGCTTCTATTAAATCTCTGGCAAGTTCACTAGTGTAACTAGAATTATTTTTTATAAACTCTCTCATTACACCACCTGTAGTTATGTGTTTAACACACTGATAACCCATATTTTGTAGATCATTTTTAAGCATTTCGGCTTGTGTGCCTTTACCGCTACCAGATTTACCTATGATTATAAAAAATCTTTTGGGCATATATATACTATATCGGCTTATTTTTAAAGGCTGTAGATAGTAACGCAGTAGCCATACCCTGATACAATGTATAAAGGACCAAATATCTAAAATTATTATCTGGGAGAGCATAAAAGGTTATACATGCTATAAAAGCTTGAATAACCAAAATCAATAGAGTCAATTTGATATTTATTTTCATGATCAAGAAATAAAATCCAAACACCAATATAGCTGCTCCGATAAACCCTGCAAATGCAAATGAAAAAACCTTAAAGAAATCATATTTATTAAATGTACTATTTATGGCAACATTCACTGCCAAGAAATAACTTGCCGTACAAATAAATACCCACATTATCATCTTGACCCAAAATTTAAATGTCAAAGATAAACCAGATTGTCTATTTTTAATATCTATATAATAAAAATAGATGCAGCTTATAATGCCGTAAGGTATCCCCGCTAAAAATAAAAGAAACGCCCCATTAAAAAAACGGAAAAATAATATCAAATAGTTTAGACCTCCAGATAAAGCACCTACAATAAAACCAATTATAAGTAAGTCTGTGCTTTTTGTTAAATCAATTTTCATGTATAATTTTATTTTTTAATAAATTAGTACTCTGACATCGCTAAGTGCGCATCTACTTTCTTCATCATATCTAACGCAACTGATACTGCAATAAGTATAGATGTACCACCAATCTGCACTGCGTTAAATCCAGTAATGCCCTGCAAGATGATAGGCAATATCGCTATGATACCAAGGAATAGTGCTCCTACCATAGTGATACGCGATAGCACGTGGAATAGATAAGTGCTAGTACTCTCTCCAGGACGTTGACCAGGTATGAATTGGCCTGCTTTTTGTAATTGATCGGCAGTACGTACAGGATCAAATGTTACAAATGTATAAAAATACGTAAATACAAAAACTAAAATAAAATAAATAGAGCCATATATCCATTTATTCTGGAGGAAATTAGCGATATTTTGGGCTATACCTTGCAAGGCTGGGTTTTGAGAGAGCGAGAAAACTTGCGCCGCCATCTGTGGCAAGGTGAGAAAAGAAATCGCAAAGATGATAGGTACCACGCCAGCGACATTTAGTCTGAGTGGTAGGTATGAGGTGTTATGCACACTGATACCCGCATAGCCTCTAGACTGTTTCGCTTGGGCTATCTCGAGAGGTCTCTCTGCTTCAGTCACATATACTATACCCGCAATTACGACCAAAGTGATAAGTAGTAATGCCACATAAAGTGGTAATTGTGTGCGATCAAAAGTAGAAATAGAATTTTGAAAATGTGAAGGTAACCCTGCCATTATACCACCAAAAATAAGCAGAGACACACCATTGCCTATGCCCTTTTCATTGATCAGCTCACCCAGCCAGAGCATTAGGAATGTACCTGCAAGTATTGAAACTAGATTTAGCGCTAGAGCAGTATGTGAAAGCTGTTCTATTACACCTTTACTGGCGAGTAATTTAAATAGACCATACCCTTGGGCGATTGCAAGGGGCAAAGTGAGGTAGCGTGTGTATTGAGCAAATTGCTGACGACCCTTGGTACCATCCTCTTGTTGTATCTGCTTTAGTTTAGGATAGAGCACTGCGACCAACTGCATGATGATAGAGGCTGTGATATATGGACCCACTCCAAGCATGATGATAGAGAGAGATGATAGTCCACCGCCCGAGAATAGATTAAGTATACCAAAAAGTTGATTATTATCAGTAAAAAGCTTGGCAAGAGCTTCTTTGCTCACGCC
>JAYVSD010000071.1:0-6116 GCA_043775745.1 bacterium
GAGCCTACGGCTCGCGCTTATGTGTATCCATGCTATAATATAGTTATGAATTATAAGAGAGGGTTTACTTTGATGGAAGTAATGGTAACCATGACTATATTTTTGGTCATGTCTGGTATTACTTTTAGTCAAAATACCAACTCTTTTACCAAGATACGCTTCAATTCTTATTTGCATCAACTCATTATAAATTTTAGACAATTACAACTTTTTGGTGCGGCGGCAGGTGACATTACTTCATCAAATGGTGTAACCGAACGCATACAGGGTGCAGGTTTTGAGTTTAGGAAGAGCACTCCTACATATAACGGAGTAGCTATAATACCCTTTTATGATAAGACCAATAGTGACTCTAACTCTGTGTTGGCTACTTCTAATTTATTTTATGATTTGGGCGAAAAGATATCTAGTATGAAATTTGATTATGAAAATTTTATAAAAATAGAAAGGATCTGTGAGTGGGACAAAAGTAATTATCTATTGTCCAATTGCAATCATACTAAAATGCAAGTACTTTTTATTAGGCCCAATGTAATACCCAAAGTATTTTTTGATGACACCGTAAACAATAGCACTGGACTAAGGGACTTTACTGTCGCTTCGGTGTACTCAACTTTTGTAGTCAAATTTGCCTATTTGAATTATACTCCCAGACAATGTCTCACTTTTCAGCCTTTGTTTGGCTTTTCTTATGATACGGATGGCAAATGTGATCTTATAGATTCAATACCATGATAAAATATTTTTTTAAATTAAAAACGTATACACAAAGCCTAAAGTATAACAAAGGTTTTACTCTTATAGAGTTACTCACTTCGTCGACATTATATACTATGGTGGCCGTGTATCTCATATCTACACTTTTACTATTATCTAATCATGATGTCAGATTGAGGAACAAAGAATTTGCAGTGAACAATATGCTTTTAAGTGTAGAGACCATGCAAAGAGAGATCAAGCTGGGTTCTAGTTTTCGTTGTGACTCTAGCGTGCCTGATACTGGATTCCCCGTTGGCTCTGTGGTAGATATAGGTATAGCAGGCAAGGTAGTTGCTGCGGATTGTAAGTATGATACTAGTCTAGCAGTCAATACCCAAGGCGGTGGAGGTAGTCTTATATTCCAAGCCCAAGATGGTACATTTATCAACTACTATGTAGACAGCCAAAACAAACTTAGAAAAGCAAGAAGGTATTATGATCCTGCCGCTATCGCCAATCATATAGTGAGTGACCCCAATCAGGCTTTAGACAGCACACTTTCATCAGACAATGTTACTATCAAAAGCTTATTATTTTATGTTGAGGGTACAGATCAAAGTGATGGTAGGCAACCCATAATCACAGTGAAAATCAAGGCGGACCTCAGTAAGAACACAGATCAAAGAGGTCAAAATCAAAAGAATCCAATAGATATACAGTTCACGGTAACACCTCGTGGAATAGATGGATAAAACATGATAAAAATTATTTTTAAAAATAAAATAGCAGAGAAATGGAATAGAGGCTTTACTTTGATGGAGGCGCTAGTGTCTGTTTCTATACTAATCATTATATTTACAACTCCTTTGAGCTTGGCTTTCAAGATGAACGGTAAATTTGATTACTTACAAAAGAAAATAATAGCAAATAGTCTAGCCCAAGAGGGGGTCGAGATAATTACATCCTACAGAGCCAATTCTTTAATATCCTGTCTGCGCGCAGCCGACTGTGATTCACAAGATACTTTACCAGCCTGGACTAGTTTTGTGCAAGCTGTACAAACTAAATGTCAAAATGGTTGTGCGGCAGATTTGGCTTCGGTGAGAAATAGCATTTTATCTGATGGTAGCGTAGACTATGATACTATAATCAGTAATAGTGCATGTGCCAATATGTATGCTCACAGCACAGGCCCCTATACTTGTGCATCTAATATAAAGATGTTGGATGAAGCCGCGTCTGGGTATAGTAGAAGTATAAAGATAGTCAGGGTGGATGGTTTGCCTGCCATCTCAGCAGTGACAGCCGATACTGAGCTTCTTGTCACATCTTCTATAACCTTTACTGCGGGTGGAGTAGCCAAAACTATAGATATCAAAACTATATTAAAGAAATTAAATTAAAAAATATGAATAGTGATAGAAATATAAAATCAGGATATACATTAGGTCTCACTATGGTTATTACTAGTATAGTTTTGCTTTTAACTATGTCCATATTTGCTTTGATTTATGCTGAATTTAAAATTAGCGATCTAGGAGATCAGAGTAGTAAAGCCTACTACGCAGCTGATGCTGGAGTAGAATGTGTCAAGTATTATGAGAGTAAATATCCAAACAAGGGAGATAATCCTAACTCAGCAATTGGCGATCCTAATTTTGGTGCTATTGGGTATTTCTTGCCGGCAGGACCAGAAATGGTTGGTTATGCTATCAATAGTTATAAACTAGATATGACATGTCTAGGTGCTACCATAGCCAGCATTCAATTAAATCTAGATAATGTCTCTGGGTCGGCTCCAGTATATGTAAATAATATACCAAATATGCCTGGCAGTTTCTTTTTAACCAAATTTAAAATAAAAAATGTAATTCAGGATATATGCGTAGATATAAAAGTGTATAAAACTATCAGCAATGATAATGCCATAGCCGTCAAGTCCACAGGTTATAACACTTGTCAAATCATAGGCGGCCCTCGCATTGCCCGTGAAGTATTATATCAAAATGGATTTGTGCAATAGACACTTGCATATATATATATGCTATCATAAGAATATGAAAATATATATAAATAAGATAGCTTTGTCTGTTGCTATGTTAGCTGTGACTTTTAATATTATAAATGTAAATGCACAGAGTGGTGATATAGATAATAACAGTAATAATGCTTGTGTAACCTTAGATAATAATATGCGTTACAAAATCCGCGATGCGTCGGTCAATAATGAAGTCACAGATCTGCAAGATTATTTAATATCAGAAGGCTATATGTCTGGACAGACTACAGGGTATTTCGGCGCTGGTACACTCAAAGCTGTAAAAAGTTTTCAATCTCAAAATAATCTCATTTCTAGTGGATATGTCGGACCTGTCACCAGAGCCAAGATCAAAGAGCTGAGTTGCGGTATTTCTACTACAACAAATCCAACACAATCTCATTATTGTACTAGCGTAATGATGCCATACTATAAATACAACACTAATACAAAGTCTTGTTACTATGCTGGGTCAGGTACGAATGGTTGTTATCAGTATAAATCAGGAGAATACAAATCAGAAGCAGATTGTAAAGCAGTAAATGGATTGTCTGGTAATACTATTAATAATCAGATTAGCTTTGGAGCTCCTAGTATATATGCATCTGCTGGTGTAGATATAATAAAAGGTCAATCAGCTATTATAAAATACTATGTTAATTCAAACGGTGGTAATACTAACAATGCTTATATAGACTTTAGAAATGTAAACACTGGCTCAGTGTATAGTATATACGATCTCCAATTTAATAATGGTGGTAACCAATATAATTGGAATGACACAAATAAGACACAGTCAGTCAATGGTGTATATTCTGTAGATATACCTGTAGGTAGATACAGTCCGACTCTTAATTATAATGGCAAACAAGTTATAGGTTCAGAATTCAATATTATGAGTAGTAAGAAAATTAATATTACTTCAGCTTATATACAACAATATAATGATAATCAAGTAAATTTATACGTATACGGAACAGGATTCAAGAACGGTAATCAAATACAATTAGCTGGCTGTGTTTCAGGCTCACATGAATCACTTTCAGGCAATAGTGATACAGAGACAAGTGTAGGATTTGATAAAAGTTACCTTTTAGGATGTATAGGTCAAAAGTCTAATGCTACTCTCAAGATGACAGGATATGGCACAGATAATAGTAATGAATATACTGTATCTATACCCATGTCAATAACTAATGTCCCTACATCTATCAAAGCATATAATGTACAGGGTAATGAGATGATTACAAATGATGCAATTTATTCTAACGTTGTTAACGTTGACCCATATTCGCAGAGTAGTAAGACATTGAATAAAGTAGATATTATAAAAGGTCAATATCAAACCATAGAAGTGAAATACTCTTGTGGCACTATGCTGGATAGCAACAATGCTATGACAAGTAATTTCGGTCTAGGCGGCGTATTCCTTTACGGTGGTAGTGCTGGATACGGAGCATTTAATTGTCCTGAAGGTATCAATATGATGAAAGGTGGATCTGATATCGTGACTATAGGCAACATAGTCAAAGATGTAGATAGTGTGTCATATCGTATAGACTATAGTGGCTCATGGGGTGCCAATGTAGATGGTAGTAAAAAGATGCCAACAGGTGAATTATATTTCTACGGAGTAGATGCAAATGGTAACAAGACTTTTATCAAAAGTATTACATTCTTGTACTCAATAAAAGGATAAATGTTGCTATGTTATATCATATAAGTATGGGCTATGGAGTTTGTTTGACTTTGCTCAGTATATTATGCTATAATAAGCAAAGTCAATGATATATGCTTATCACAATACTTAAAACTATGCAAAATGATATAAATAATGAGATTTTTAAACAAAAAGATGAATTTAACTTAATATTGATTAGAGACTATTTACCTAGATTATTGGATAGCAAGAGAGAGGGATATATGAAGTCTCCTCTTGTAAAAGTTATATTGGGTCCAAGGCGTGCTGGCAAATCTACCTTTGCTGTATCTATGTGTCATGGTAAAAATGTAGCATATTTAAATTTTGATAGTAAAGTGTTATCAGAAATACAAGATCATAATTTGTTACTTGGAGGACTTAAAGAAATATATAAAAATGTAGATATATATTTTTTTGACGAAATACAAAACTTGAATAAATGGGAATTTTTGATAAATGAATTACATAGACTTGGTAAAAATATAATAATCACAGGCTCAAATTCCAAATTACTTAGTCGTGAATTGTCTACTGCATTGACGGGTCGTCATATAGCTATACATATTAATACTTTTTCTTATCTAGAGTATATACAAGCTGTTAAAATAGAAAGGGGTATAGACTCATATTATAAATATATAAGTAAAGGTGGATATCCAGAAATGATAAAAAGTTATAATGCTAATTATATTAATACTTTATTAGATTCAATTATATTGAGAGATATAGTGGACAGATATAAAATTAGAAATTACTTTCAATTAAAGTCCTTGTCTGATTATTTATTTAGAAATCCTGCTACACCAATTACTTCCAGATCATTGGAAAGACTATTAGATATAAATCAAGGTACCATAATAAAATATATAGATTATTTGGAAGGTGTATTTTCTATTATATATGTAAATAGATTTAGCAATAAAGCCAAAGAAAGAATAGTAAGTTATAAAAAAATATATACCAGTGATATAAGTATATATAATGTTAAAAAAGAAAGCCCTACAGACGATAAAGGCAAGCAGTTGGAAGTTTTTATAGCTTGTGAACTTTATAAAAGATCAAGTGAAGAAAATATTTCTATTCATTATTATAAAACTAAAAATAATAAAGAAGTTGATTTTGTTTTGTTTAAAAATGGTAAAATAATAGAACTAATACAGGTGTGCTTCAGCTTGAATGATAAGAATTACAACAGAGAAGTTTCGGCTCTGTTTGAGGCTAGCAAAGAGCTTGAATGTAATAATTTAACTATTTATTTATTTGAAATAGATAAGAGTCTGAATATAAACAAGATAGTAGATAATAAAATTAATGGTAAAATAAATATAAAGTATCCTTGGGAAATATGAATAAAAATTTAGAAAATAAAAAACAAATCGTATATAAAGATAAAAATATACTGATAATATATCATGCCCACTGTCCAGACGGATTTGTCGGAGCATGGGTAGCGAGGAGGGTATATGGTGAGCAGGCTGAGTATATGCCGATGAAAAGAGGGCAAGAGTTACCAGACTTAGAATTTTTTAAAGGGAAAGAAGTGTATGTGATTGACTTTTCTTTTTCAAAAAATGAAATACAAAATATAGAAAGTGTGGCGAATAGACTCGTAATCATAGATCATCATCTCAGTAGTAGAGAGGATGTGGAGAGTGCTAGAGAGCATCTATTTATGCT
>JAYVSD010000072.1:0-4151 GCA_043775745.1 bacterium
GATGCTGGTACGCCTGGTATACAGCAGAGAGTGGTGATAGAGATGAAACTACCCATAGGTAGTGAGGGAAGTAATTTCGTCACCACCTACGGCATATCCAGCTCAGCGCCACAGTCAGAAGCAACTTTTGACTTTGTCGGAGGACAGGTGAGTAGTCCGACAGCGGCTACTTCTAGTGCTACTATCAATGGTAAAGTTTTATGGTCGAAAGATTTTATTATTGGTGGAGGTAGAGATGCTAGATTGCTATCCACCGGACTCACCTACATGGGTAATGCAGCCACTAGTTCGATGTCTAATTTTAAATTATACATAGACAATGTATTAAAGGCTAGCACTAGCACCATGACGGGCAGCATGGTTTTTTTCAATCTTTTATCTAGTCCTGCTCTATTAAGTTTTGGGAATACCATTCATCATATTCAACTGACGGCAGACATAGATGCATCTGCAGCAGGGCATAATATACTTTTAACTTTGGCTTCTAGTACTGATATGATAGTGGATGATGCGATAGTGCAGGGTAGTATTATTAATATTACAAATAATAGCTCATCTAATTCTGATAATATTAAGGGCGGATTACAAGCCTTTAATGTAGGCTCTATTGAAAGCTTCTTAAATGTAAATAGTATCAGTGCTCTCGTGTTGCCTGGGCAATCTTCGGCACCGATAGCACATTATGTGGTCAAGGCATACAGTGAACCTATGATAGTAAATTTTTTAAATTTTATAATCAATGCTAGTGGTATGGTTACAGCAGATGTAAACAATTCTTTTATTAGAAATGTAAAGATGGTGGTCAATGGTATACAGATAGGTGGTTCTCAGAGTGTGCTGTTTGGTAATAGTGCTACTTTTGGCGCTTTCACTTTGCCGGCTGAGGCTACATCTACTATAGATATCACGGCTGATATCGCGACACTCAATGGTACTAGCTATACAGCTGGCAGTTTAAATATAAATTTATTAGCAGGTGTAAATAATTTACATACTCAATATACGGGTAATAATTGGAGTCAAAATCAAGTAACTGGTCAAACTTTTTCTGTTGCTGATACCGATGCTACATTGACTATCAATAGCGCAGCATCTGTACCAAGCACTACGACAGCAGGTGCAATATCTGTTAAAATAGGCTCGTTTAAAGTACGGGCCGGAGCTAGCGAAGGTCAGGATGTGATCAGTGCTCTACTTAATTTATATGGCACTTTAGCTGATAATGCACATGCTGGTAATATAACCTTGAGAGATGCTGATACTGGCAATCAGTTAGGTACACCTAGCTCCAATAATCCTGCCAGATTTATAATATCAGGGGTCAGTATCAATTCAAGTCAAAGTAAGATTATAGATGTATATATGGATGTAGATGCAGGTGCCATTGTGGGCGAGTCCCTACAATGTGATATATCAGTCAAAGTAGCAGGACAAAATAGTGGCTCCAATGCCACACTCATAGCAGTACCAGGACCCACGATCACAGTGCAATAAAAATATGTATAAATTTAATTTAAAGAAAGTAATCACCACAATATTCGTCTTTACTGTGTTTACAATACACGCGGCTGAGGTGACTGGTAATATCAACACAAACAATGTAACTCAAAATACTTTGAGTGGCTCTATATTATCTAATGGTAACGGCACCATAACCATATCAGCAGGAGATAAAAATGTTACTATAGCACCAGGATCTAATGCGCCAATAAGTTTAAGTATACCAGCCGGAGTTACCAATGCCACACTGGACTTTAGTGCTTTGATGAGTGGTGGTGTCATCAATATACCCTCCAACATAAATGCAGTATCTAATCTAGACGGAGTACAAATGACTATTGATATACCAGCAGGAGCTGCGATGGTAGTAGCTAGCTCATCGTGGAACGGTAAGATCACCCTACCTACAACAGTAGTAAATAGTATAGCTCCTATCATACCTGGAGGTAGTACACTCACACAAGTATCTATAGAGATGGGTGTGCAAGATGCCGAAGTGACATTTACCAAGGCGGTGCGTATACTACTCACTGGTGCTGGTGACAAAAGACCTGGTTATGTGCGGGCGGGAGTATTTGTAGCAGTTGATAGTCAATGTGCTGTTGACTCTAGAGCGTGGGTAGATAATATAGCTAATGTGCCGACAGGTAAAGAGTGTTATATAATATCGGGGGCTGACATGATACTTTGGACTAAACATTTTACTATATTTGAGTTTTATAAATTTATAAGCTCAGGATCTGGAGGAGGTGGAGGTGGGGCATCTTATTCGGGCGGAGGTGGTGGTGGATCATTGATACCCATTATAGGTAATTATAATTATGTAAGTACCAACACTGTGAGTAATACATCTGCTCTAGGTAATGCATACACTGAAAATAGCCACAAGGACTATAAATTTAAACCTTTTACCCTCAAATTGAAATTAAAATCTGAAGGACCAGAAGTATTACAGTTACAAAATTTCCTTATCAGTAAAAGCTTTATGATAAGCACTGTGCCGACTGGCTATTTTGGTAATGTCACAGCCAATGCTTTGAAACAATATCAAAAAGACAAAGGTCTGGAGCCTACAGGTGCTGTAGGTCCAGCGACTTTGAAAGCTTTGAACTTTGATATATCGACTACAAAAATAGTAGATACAAAAATAAAAACAATAGCTACCAGTACAGATATAAAAAATAAAACTCTAAATACCAAATTAGACTTTAAAGGTATAAAGAAACTAGATGATGAAGACGAAAGTATAAAGCTAATACAAAAAGCATTACAAAAGAAAGGCTATCTATATACTAAAGCCACAGGATACTTTGGTGTCTCCACAGAAAGAGCCATCAAAGAATTACAAAAAGATAGCGGTTTAAAAGTCACTGGTGTATACGACAAAGAGACAGCAGAAAACCTAAACAAATAATTATAGGTTTTATGTTATAATGATAGATATAAACATATGAGTACTAAATTATCTATAGGTATAGTGAGTTTTCTACATCAACAAAGATAAACAGGTCCTCAGACTTTAAGATACCGTTCAGGATAAAAATAAAGTCACACTATAAAATAATTATCTGTTATCTCTAATTGCCTATATTATAACATTTTTTAGGTATTTTATATAGAATAATATAAACAAAAATGATATAATATAATTATGACAAAAGTAAGCGATGTGAAAATAAAATTAAAAATGTATTCAACTGACTTGTTTTCAACTTATGAGCCTGACTTACTAAAAAAGTACGATTTTACTTTCATAGATTTGTTCGCTGGTATAGGTGGGATAAGAATGGGATTTGAAGAGGCTGGTGGCGAATGTGTATTTACTTCTGAGTGGGATGAGCCTGCACAAAAAACATACGAAGCAAACTTTGGTGAGATGCCGTATGGAGACATAACAAAGATAAATCCAAAAGAGATACCTGATTTTGATATTCTTCTTGCAGGTTTTCCATGCCAACCCTTTTCTATGGCAGGACTAAAAAAAGGTTTTGAAGATACTAGGGGAACTTTATTTTTTGACATAATGAGAATTGTAGAACACCATAAGCCACCAGTGGTATTTTTAGAAAATGTTAGAAATCTAGTCTCACACGACAAAGGAAATACATTAAAAGTTATAACATCAACCTTGGGACATTTGGGGTACAAAGTAAGTTATAAATTATTTAATGCAAAAGACTTTGGAGTTCCTCAAAACAGAGTTCGCATATACATTGTTGCTTTTAGAGATAACGTAGATTTTGTTTTTCCTGTTGAGCCGAAAATAAAAGTAAAACTTGGTGATATTTTAGAAAAAAGAGTAGACCCGAAATATACAATTTCAGATAAACTCTGGGCAGGGCACCAAAGAAGAAAACTGGAACATAAAGAGAAAGGAAATGGTTTTGGTTATTCAATGTTTGACGAAAATGCAGAATATACGAGCACTATTTCAGCTCGCTACTACAAAGACGGTTCAGAGATTTTAATTGAACAGAAAGGTAAAAATCCAAGAAAACTTACACCGCGTGAGGCGGCTAGACTACAAGGCTTTCCAGATACTTTTGTTTTACCAAATAGCGATGCTCAAACATATAAACAATTTGGAAACAGTGTTGCTGTGCCTGTTATAATAGCATTAGCAAAACAAGTAGTAAAAGCACTTAAATTAT
>JAYVSD010000073.1:0-6188 GCA_043775745.1 bacterium
CCAGCATACATGCCGTGCAGTTGCGGTAATGTCACATGACTTTCGTCTATTACCAGGAGGAACTCTGGCTTACCATCTTTGTCGTGTGGAAAATAGGAAAGCAAGGTCTCGGGTGGCTCACCCTCACCTTTGCCAGCCATATGTCTACTATAATTTTCTATACCTTGACAATACCCAACCTCGCGTATCATCGCTAGATCATAAGTGGTACGTCTCTTCAGTCTTTCGGCCTCTAACAATTTACCTTCTTTATCAAATTTAGCCAGTTGATCTTTGAGCTCTGCTTCTATTTTCTTAATCGCATTTTCACGCATTAGATCATCACTAATAAAATGTTTGGCTGGGAATATACAATAATCATCTACTTCTTTGATCATCTTCATCGATACTGGATCCACCACCGCCATGTAGCTAATACGATTATCTACAAATTCTATTTGTAACATCAATGTCTCCGATATGGGCATCACATCTAATCTATTACCAATAGCACGGAATTGACCGGGAGACAAATCAGCGTTCGTCCTTTCATAATAAATAGAAATGAGTCTAGTCATGAGATCAATCTTGCTCGTCGATAAACCTAAAGATAATTTTAAATTTTCTTTCTCATAATTTTCTGGCGATCCTAGACCATATATACATGACACTGACGCACAGATAATCACATCCTTCCTAGTGAGTAGTGCCTGAGTACTAGCATGCCTGAGCCTATCTATCTCTTCGTTGATCTGGGCATCCTTTTCTATATAAGTGTCAGTCACTGGCATATAAGCCTCAGGCTGATAATAGTCATAATAAGAGACAAAATAATGCACTGCCGCATCCGGGAAAAACTCTCTAAACTCCTGAGCTAGCTGTGCCGCTAGAGTCTTGTTGTGAGCTATCACGAGGGTTGGCTTTTGTACTTGGTCTATCACGTTCGCAATAGTAAAAGTCTTACCAGTGCCAGTGGCACCGAGCAAGGTGATACGCTTTTCATCCCTATTCAGAGCCTCCATTAAGCCCTTGATGGCTTTGGGCTGATCACCAGCCGGTACAAAGCCTTGCAATTTAAACACCCCTTCTCTTTTGTTCATAAAGGTATTATACCATCTCCTCTATACATCTCACAAATGCATCATTCTTTTCATATTCATTTTTAAAATATGTTGAGAAACTAGCAAAGCCAGGTGAATAGAGTATCACATCACCATCATCTGATACTCTAGCAGCTTCGGCTATACACTCTTCTAATTTTTCTTTTTCTAAAAAATTAAAATCTTTTAATCCTTCTTTTAATTTATCTGTCCCTGTACCTTTTAATAAAATTAGATGCTTGACTTTACTTTTATCAAAAATAGTCTCTATTATTTTTGATAAATCCAAACCTTTATCTGCTCCGCCACATATCAGTGTACACGGCTTATTGTGCTTATCATATACAGCATCTACTCCGACCACTGTCGCATCTGGAGTGGTCGCGTTGTTATCATTGTATATTGATATTTTTTTATTATTAAAATTATATACACCTTTATATTCTAGTCTACCTTCTACTGCTTTAAAGTTTGACATACCTTTTACTATATCATCATAGTCTGCACCTAGTTTGATACAAACTTCTAAGGCGAGCCCTGCCAGCACTTTGTTATGCTCTCCTATGAGCTGCATCGGACCGATGTATAGAGGAGGTACAATAGCATTTTGTATTAGACCTGCATTTTGTATTTGCTTTGATACTATCAAAACATCTTCCTCCTTTTGCCATTTATATATATTGGCTTTGTCATTAAAGTATGCTTCTCTATCACCTTTATAATAGTTGAGATGGTCATCTAGGAAGCTCGTAAATACACTTATCTGTGGGCTTATTTGCATATCTCCAAAGCCTTGCAGCTGCCAACTATCTAGCTCTAGCACTAGATAGTCACCATCTTTTATTTTATCAAGTAGTGGCAAATTGGCTGCACCTCGCACATTACCTCCTAGATGTACTTTTTTGCCTGCTGTCTCTAGCACACGTGCTATCATCATCGTAGTCGTACTCTTGCCTCTAGTCCCTGTCACCCCTATTACCTTTACTCCATGTAGCGGTGTATTCATATATTTATATATTAGATCTACCACCACTGCAGCTGACATATACACTGGTATGCCAGCAGCTTTGGCAGCAGCTATGCACTCATGATCTAGTGGTACACCGGCTGCCTTGATCACAAATTCCACATCTACAAAGTCCTCTACTCTATTTTCTCCAAATACAAATTTAATTTTGCTAAAGTCTTCTGTACTTAATTTATTTTTAAGCTCTGCTACTGATGTAGATAATTCTATTTCTGTCTTTTTATCTGTGATTGTTATACTTTTAACAAGAGGTATCAAAAACAAAGCATCACCTATACCTCTCCCTAATAGGCCGAGACCTAGCATTGTGATTTTTTTATCTTTAAAAAAATTAATATATTCTTTTTTGAAATTTGTATTTGACATTTTTATTCTTTGACTAGCTCATCAGCTATCAGATTATTTTGGCCTGCACCCATCGTGACCACGATATGCGTCTTATCGTATTTAGCTAATTCTTTATACGCATGTGCAAAATCTAAAGTATATGTCTCTTTATATTTACCTTCACTACGAGCTAGATCGATGATGGATGCCACCATTTTATAATTACTCATACCCAGATCAGTCTCGGCACGCGCATGATACACAGGTAACACATACACTATATCGGCGAGAGACACAGCTGAGATGAAATCCTCATAAAAGGCTGCAGTCCTGGACTGTAGATGTGGTTGGAATACCAGGACGATTTTATAATCAGCATAATGTCCTTTGATGGCATTGAGTGTAGCCCTGATCTCGGTCGGATGATGAGCATAGTCATCATAGATGAGAGCACCATTGGGTCCATATCCTCTGTACTCCATGCGACGCCAAGTGCCGAGGAATCTTTTCAAGCCTTTTTTAATATTTTCTAAAAAAGTATTTTTTATATTTTGTGAAGCTATATTTTGATCTACTATCTGGCTTAAATTTTCTCTTGTAAGTAGGTGCGCAAGTGCTACCACTAGTTGTGCATTACTTTTGTTGTGTTCTCCTATCACCGTAAGCTTGATTTCATCTTTATTTACTATATCTTCTGCAATTTGTATTTTATTTTTGGTTTGTGGATCAGAAAGAAATACATCTTTCTCTGCTTCATGTATTATTACTTTGCCGCGTAGTGGTAAACGATAAACAAATTCTCTAAATGCATTTCTTATATCATCTATATCTTTATAGTAATCTAGATGATCCTCTTCTATGTTGGTCACTAGTATATAGGTCGGATTATAATTGAGGAATGATTTTCTATACTCACAAGCTTCGATAATCAAATATTCTTCATCATTACCACCATAATTTTTCTCATTCTCACCTTTGATATAGTTGGTCTTTTTTCCTTCGTGATCTATTAGAGATCCCACAATCAAATTTGGATGTAGGCCTGCCCCGCATAAAGCATAATAGGTAAGAGCGGTCGTAGTAGTCTTGCCATGAGTACCACAAATAGCTATGGTCTTTTTACTTTGTGTCAGCTCTGCGAGCGCTTGAGGATAAGATAGGAGTGCTAGTTCGTGCCGACTTCTAGCTTCTATGTATTCAACATTATTTTCATAATCTATAGCGATAGTGTAGATGACCAGATCAGTGTCGGATGGCACATTACTGGCATCATGACCGATATGTATATTCATACCCTCATCTCGCAGACTCTGGATCAACTCGCTATCAGCTATATCTGAACCGCTCACTATTGCTCCCTCACCAGCATAGTATCTGGCGATAGCCGATATACCTATACCACCAATACCTATAAAATGAATTATTTTATACATTGTGTCATTGTATCATATATTAATAATTATTAGAAGAACAAACATGGTCTCTCAACAAAGAGATAAAAGTTTGCAATATATATTTATACTGTTATAATGTTTATATGAAAACATATCCCAAAACAATTATACTTTTATCTATCATTATCATAGTCACTATAGTCGGGTACTTTTTTATAAATCAATATTCAAAGCCATATGTGCTAGAGCATGTTATTTGTAAACCAGAGCCGTATGCAAAAGTTGGTAGCTGTAGAGGGTATGATGTAAAGCTTCCAGATGCAGATTTTGCCGGCTGTTCAGCTACGCACGTATGTTTAGGTATTTTTTCAAAAGGAGATTTTTTGAAAGAGGAACCTGAGAGATGTACTTATTCTGGTGTGATAGATGTAAAGGCATATGACCTGAATACTGTTAGCGGTAGGCAAGGTTATTATGATTTTCTTTTGACAAAGAGAGCTTGTCAGATATGGGGCGTATGGGATGCTACTATACTCAGAGCGAGCCCAAATGAAATGTCAACAGTGGTAGCAGCTCTTGGACACGCTCTAGCCACAGATAATAGTAGTGACAAGATGTATAGTAAAATCTCTGAAAGACTATATGATCCATCAAAAAGTCTAACAGAAAAAGTCGCGGTGATAGATGCGTTTAGATATGCGAGGACACCACTAGCTGTCAAATATTTGTTTGCTTATGCTACGTCAAGCGAACCAAATCACGAAACAATGGACGGTCCACTTTATGCAGTGTCAGACAAATCACGCGATGTCCTGAGGGAGATTTCTATGACTCTTGTTGATGGTGCTAAGAATTGGAATGTCTCACAAGCTTTCGAGGACGCTTGGCGAAGTATCCAAAATAATGAGACCCCAAAAGTGACAAAGGTAGTCGGAGAGGCTTTAGGATATCTGTCAAAGCCTTCCGGGATAGAATTGTTATTAAATACAATAGTAAGTGACACTACCCACAACACTATAAAATATAAAGTAGCGGCTGAGGTCATAAGTAACTTGAGATATAACGATCCAGTAGAAACGGTACTCGCTCCAGCTGTGGTAACATACCAAAATGATAAAAATATAACAAATATTGTAGTGAAGGGTCTTATATCTATAAACAGTGCGGATTCTATAATTGTAGCCCTCAAGTATTTAGATTCTATTAAAGCCAGTGACCCAGCTACGTATAAAATGATTCTAAGAAAGATAAAACAAAGCAATAATAGTGAAGTTATAAAAGTCGTATCAGAGTGGCCAATTAAAAATAGATAGATGAGAAATAACGACAGCCCATTCACAATCTCGACATCACTCTCTCCATCCCCATTACCAGTATCACATCGTATAAATTAGGCGTCTTCTCTTCTAAAGTCAAAGCTAATCTAAAGTCTCTCATAAAGTTTGCAAACTTATCATAGCCGAGATAGACAGCGAACTCTTTCATCTGAGCTAGCCATAGATCTATACTCGACATATCCATATCTTTGATCTTTTCTTTGAGCTCTCTAGCTATGCTAGTGCTAAATGGATAATTCTGATCCAGTTGTCTATTCATCTTTTCTTTTTCATAAAGCTCATCAAAGAAATAATAATATTGTTGGCGCATATCCGCAAGCTTGTTTATATCTTTCCTTATTTTTTCTTTGTTATTTTTTTTAGTCTTTCTTTCTATAGAAAAGATATTTATAGCATATTCTTTATTTTTTTCTAAAATGTTTTTAAATTCTATGTCATGTTTTTCTGACCAAATTAATATTAGTTCATATAGCTCCTCAGGATATAAATAAGAGAAAAACTCTGAGCTGATATTGTCTAGCTTGGGTATATCTAAAAGTGGCCCACGACCACCACGAGATAGTTCTTTGATATTAAAAGGGAAATTACTCGTATTTATTTTCTCATCATTTTTAATTTTATCTTTCATCCAATCATCAAAAGATGGATTGATAAGCCTCAATAGATAGGCGATTATCGCCTCAGGCATATAACCTTGATTTAAAAAGTGTTGTACATCCGCTTCGGGATCTTTTCTTTTCGAAAGTTTACGCACTCCCCCATCATCAGTTTTATTGATCGACATCAAATGTCCGTACTTGGGTATATCCCAGCCAAAGGCTTGCCATATCTCTATATGTTTACCTAGCGAAGCCCACCATTCATTGCCACGCAGTACAAAGGTAGTACGCATCAGATGATCATCCACCACATGGGCCAGATGATAAGTCGGTAAGCCATCACCTTTTCTCAAAACAAAATCCTCATCATTTTCTGGCACTTCCATATCTCCTATTATCTCATCATAAAATTTGAATTTTGTGTG
>JAYVSD010000074.1:0-4366 GCA_043775745.1 bacterium
ACCTGCAGTGGTTAAAGTCGCTGCATCTAACGATACGACACGAAGTTCTATACGAGTATCACTTGAGGGAGTAAATAGGGCCTCGGCTACTTTATTTCCATTGAGACTTCCACCACTAGCTAAGCCAGGCCCCTCACTAGCACCACACATTGAACTGGTACCTATCTGTACATTTGTGTCAGCATTGTACCAACAGAAGTATGCGTACTGAGCCCAAGCATTTGAACCAGCAGTAGACCCTTTCAATCTGTATGTCTTACCAGCTTTAAGTGTAATACGGCCAAGGGCAGCTGTGTTGGCTGCTGTGCCATATGCAGATACTGTATCTACCGTAATATCACTTCCAAATTGATTAGTAATTGAGTTATAACCAACATGATCAGTACCACCTACTACAGATGTTTGGTCACTGCTTCTTTCTGTATACATATAGCTCGCTACCACCTGATTAGGAGTACTAGACGCACCATAGTAGATCTGAGCTCCGTTATAGTATAGTGATCCATTGATAGCATATAGAGCGTTAGTAGTGGTAGCTACAGTCGATGTGGCCTGATCTATGATGAGAGCTGACCCTATACCATTATTTAGCCCTAGTTTTGCTATACCTTGTATATACAGATTAACATTTTGTAATGCTGATGCTGATGGTGATGATGTACCTACAAATAATGTAGATGTGTTAGTAGTGGATGAGTAAGAGAATCCTCCGACCACAGTAGATGAGGCGATAAGTTGTAGGCCGTTATTATTTAGCGTACCGATATTAAGATATGATCCTGTACTAGAGAACTGATTACCACCAACAGCGAGTATAGAGTCAGAGGTAAAGGCTGATGTACCAAGTTGAGTCACAGAAATAGAAGAACCAGTGTAAACAAATGTACCTGAACTGGCACAAGCTACACGCACCGCCATATTTGTAGTTGCAGTATAGTTGGTGCTTAGTTCATAGGCATTATTATTTGAATAAACTGCAGATATACTTGACGGAGTGTTGAGTGCAATGTTGTTGGCATCAGTCCAAGCACAGAATCCAAGAGAAGTGTTTGAACTTATTGAAGCTGAAAGTCTATAAGACTTGCCTGCTATTAGGGTTATTGTACCTGCGGCGGCAGAATTTGTTATATTGCCTTGGACGGTTGAAGCAGAGAAAGTTACAGTATTTAGAGGATTTGGAGCGCCGAAGGTTGTCCAGAGAGTTCCTGCTGCAGTACCACTTGTTACCGTTGTACCTGAGAATGCATTTGTGGTGCCGACATTAGCAGTAAATGTATCCACACTCTGCCCTGTCACTGCTACATAACCACTGATCTTTTTCCAAGAAATTTTTGCATTTGTTGATGCATTGAAGCCAGAGAATATTGACACAGCCGCAGGAGTAAAGGTTCTAAGTTTGTAATTTGTAGATCCTGTAGTTGTGATTGTAAAAGTTCTTGTAAAGGTTATTGGGGTTACACCAGAGGCACTTGTTGGAGATGGGCGTGAGTCTCTTGAGCTAGACACTTCTGTATTATTTCCATCTGTACTTGCAGCGATAATATTTATTATGTTATTAGTACCAGAGTTAGTTTCTAAAGGAACTTGATAATCTACTTCCCATGTCCCAGCGGACGGCAAAGTAAATGTACTACCTGGAACATCTAAAATAGTACCTGAGCCTGAACCGTTTATGTTTGTTGAGTTTGCAACAAAGTTTGTTAATTGTCCATATTCTGCCGCCACATTATTTGCTTGAGCGCCAAAGCTCTTCCATGTAGTACCATTCCACTTAAAGGCATTGGTCTCTCCTGCACCTACTGTCACGCCATGCATCTGGAAGTTAGCTGTACCTGTGTTGTCTATATAGACTATTCTACTGAGAGCTGTATTGGCAGGATTTGGTATTGATAGAGTCATACTAGAGCTGGCCTGAGCTATCTGTATAAAGTTAGTGAACTCACTTAGTGTCCCTGACATTATTGTGGATGACGTAATGAAATTACCTAGTATATTGTTGGTGTATTCTGTAGTCGCTGTAGTACCGAGTTGAGTTACAGTTACATAAGATCTCCTCGTTGTAGAGTTACCTCCGTCAAAAGTACAATTGCCTACAGGTCTGAGTGATACTGTAATATTTGTACTTGGTGTGATCTCGGCTGTGGCGCTATTCTCACCGTAAGCTGTAAGTGCTGTCATACCTGGGTTACCTATCAGTGCCACTGCTGTGTTGTTATACCATTGTATTTGACAAGAACCAACACTACTAGAGACATTACTTTCTAATCTATATGTCTTGCCTGCTGTTAGACTTATATTTCCATTGGAAGCCATTGACATATTACCAGCTGTAGTAGAGTCAAATGGTATAGGTAGGCTGTTAACAGTCTGATTGGTAGTAAGCGCAAATGTACCATAATCCACACTTTGTCCTGTCACTGCTGCGTTACCAGCGATGACTTGAATCAGGAAAGTCGAAGCTGCACCATTTACTCCACTTATAGACCCTCCACTTACTAATACTGCTTGACCTGATGGATTATAAGTTTCTCTTAGCTCAACCCTTGTATCTACGGATGGTGTAAATATAGCTTCTATTGATTGTGAACCTCCCCACTGATCAGTGTTTACTGGTGTCACTATATCTTGCCCTTGACCTATTTGAGTGTTTGTATCAGAATTCAACCAAGCAAAGTTACCACCTCTTTGAGTTTCCACATTTATTTTACCTGTAAGTTTATATGTTTTTCCTGCTTTAAGCGTAATACGTCCTTTTTGTGCAGTATTTGCAGTAAAAGTACCTGTCGGACATGTTGATGTCGTATCTAGACTTATATCTGTGCCAAAGTTATTATCTACGACATCAAAACAGGCGTGATCTGTATTTGCAGAAGAGAAAGTTTGATCTGCCGACAATCTTCCTTGCATATAGCCGGCTACTACATTTACTGTAGACTGCACATTGTCGCTACCTTGTATGCCTTGATTTAGGTCTAGCTGTGTAGTTGAAAGTGCCTTACCTGCGATAAATCCAGTATTGGTAGTTGTCAGCTGACCTAGAGTGTTTATATAATAAGTAGCACCAGAGACAAGATTTGATATAGTATTAGAGAGTACATTACCCCATAGAGCTATAGTACCTGTAGCGTTGGCTACACTAGATGATGACACTACACCCGAGTATAATGATCTATTATCTGTCGCACTATCGCCCATGAGGCCGATGACAAGGCGAGGGAAGTAGTTAGTGTTATTGTTAAGATATCCGAGTGCGAACTTACCTCCAGCTGCTGGTGTGGACATGATGGAGTTCGAGTAGTTGAGCTGTGATGAAGAGTCTACTTGCTGAGCGACACCTAGAGAAATAGTAGATCCAGATACAGTAGCTGGATACACTTTTATAGGAGTATTGGCTAAATTGTTTGAAGTGACGAGCAGGGTATTGGTCGATGGAGACTTGATATCCAAAGAGAAGGCGCTAGCATCAGCAGTAACAACATCCGCAGAGACTTGCTGAGCAGTACCATTAAGGGTAACTGCAGTACCTGAGATATCTATCAGCTGTACTGTGAGGCGGCTAGAGTTAGCAGAGTTTTTGTAGAGTACTGCTGCTTTGTTCTGAGCATAACCGATGATTCTAGATGACCCATCAGTCACAGTCGCAGAGATAGACACTGCGGTACCGCAAGTGATAGTGTTAAGTGCTGAGTTCACTGTACAAGCCTTGACTTGTGCATTGTTTGCGGATTTTTGATAAGAGATGACTACTGTAGTCGAGGCATTTGAAGAGTTTATCTTTGCTACATCTGAGTCAGTGTAACTAAGTAACCCTGAAGATGTAGTATCGATAGTAGCCTTGCTACCTACAGTTGAGAAGTTATTACCCGAGATATCAGCCACTACATACTCTAGATTTGACGCATCAGATGACCCCACCACCAAGACTTCATCCACTGCCGTCTCTACACCTTGTATCGTCGGTGAGCCATAACTTAGACCGCTGAGTCCATTGGAAGTACCCACAGAGACTGTAGTACCTGAAACAGAGGCGATAAAGTGTGTAGAAGTGTTTGTTAGGAATACTGCCTTATTATTAGAGAGGGGCATTTCTATTACACCATTATCTTCACCAGTAGAAACTGCACTACTGAGGGTCGCTCCATATGTAGGAGTAGTACCAGAGATAGTCGCCGCTCTCAAGTTTTTACCAGTATTACCAGCATTACGCCAAGACTGTAGCACTGTAGTATCATTGATCCATACTGTCTGCACAGCGCTAGAAGCTCCTCCAGCATTTGTAGCATCTGTGGTGTTGGCAGAGAAAGTAGACACCTCTCCGCTGTTACCAGAGCCTGCTGAGAATAGTGATCCGATGCGCATCTGTGAG
>JAYVSD010000075.1:0-2353 GCA_043775745.1 bacterium
CGGGATAAATGACTTCACTCCTGGCACTAGCTTGCCTATCACTAGCCAAGCTTTGTTATACTTTCCAAATCTGGCCACTATCTTATGCAATTTCTCTTGGGTATTTTTACCAGATTTATTAAGTATAAAATTTTTATATTTTAGAGAAAGTAAAAACAAAATATAATTACCAATCGCATTACCAAGTGCTCCTGCCGCGATAGCAATAAAGATATTTAACTTCTCGAGAGAAGCATAGTAGCCCACTATAGGATAAATGATTTGAGAAGATGGAAAATTAATAATACCATTCAATATCATAGCAAAAAAGATACCCACATATTTTAAATTTAATAAAACTTGCAACAGACTTTCTGACATAAATTATATATGCTATATTATAGCATATATGTCAGACTTTTTGGAAGATAAAAAAAATAAAAACTTGCGTAACTTTTTTATAAAAATATGCGGCCTATTTATTTTATCATTCTTAGTTTTTATATTTAGCATTACCGAGATGACCAGAAGAGACTTTGTCGATGTATCATTCTTAGATGTGGGTCAGGGTGATGGGATCATGATAGAGATACATAGCAAAGATCGTAACCCCATACACATCATGATCGACACAGGTCGATCATCGCGTACACTCACCTCTCTAGATAAATTTTATGCGAGAGATATTATAAATTATTTTTCTAATATTATTTTAGGTGAAAACATAGATACGCTCATACTCACTCATAACGATGATGATCATGTGGGTATGCGTTGTGAAATTATTTCCAGATATCATGTACGACATGTTTTGATTTCACCCTCGATGAATGAAAGTCAAATTAAGAAATGCACCCCCGCCCCAAATTCATTCACGGTAGATTATATCTATACTGGAGATGAAATTAATTTTAGAAATGTAAACTTTAAAATTTTAAATCCAAACCATAATCAAAAAGGAGATGATAATAATCTAGGTATAGTCACACTAGTGACTATACCAAACGCTGATCAAAATACAAAAATACTTTTTACTGCTGACATAGATCAAAAGATAGAAACAAATTTGATAAACAAAGATGCAAATAGTACTCAACCGATACTTAAGAATATAAATATATTAAAGGTAGCTCATCATGGTAGCGATGGTAGTAGTGGGGAGAATTTTATAAAATATACACATCCCAAGACTGCCATCATATCAGTAGGTAAAAATAATTATGGTCACCCATCGTCCCGCGTCATCGATCTACTCACATTTGCTTCATCGACCATACGAAGGACAGATAAGGAGGGGAATATTACGATAAGAATACTGAATTAGTTTTTATACTCTATCAACTTATACGACGGCGCATTCACATCTAAAGCCTCACTATGGTTTCACTAAAGTTTTGACGATGTGGTCGAAGGAAATTGACTCGAAATCAATCATAACAGTAACACTATCGAGAGTTTAAATCTCTCTTTTTTATTTGTTCCTCTTTTTGTTTGGGGGAAGTGCGGGTGGGCGTAGATACAAAATGCAAAAATATCTTTGATATTTTTTATAAAATTTGTTATAATTAAATTAGTTTAGATATATACCAGATATCAGTGCCAATATCAAAAAGACAAGGTAAGCACTTGGTGTGTCGCAAGATAGACTTTCTAAACTTGCTGATCTTTCTTTAAATACTGTCGTGAATGTCGAATCAGGACAAAGCCCTAACCCTACCATTGATACTCTTTCAAAAATTGCAAAAAGTTTGAATGTGTCAGTGGATGATTTGATAAAATAGAATAATTTTGAATATGTCTCAAACGCTATCAAACAAAAAAAATATAAAAACTCTTAATCAAAAAGATGTATTCCCTAATATCGAAACACTAAATGTTGACTTTGAAGATAGGTTAACAGGTAAGGCTATTATAATAGACAGTGAACAAAAAATAGCATTAGTGGGTACAACCGTTAACTTTATATAACATACTACCAGGCGGAGGAATAGACGCAGGCGAAGGGATAGAAACAGGAATAATAAGAGAATCAAAAGAAGAAATTGGCTGTGATGTAGAAATTTTTAGTATACTTGGAATAATAGACGATTTCAGAAATAGGGACAAAAAACATTGCATTAGTTATTGTGCTGTTGCAAAAGTTGTTGGTGAGAAACATGACCCAGAACTCACAGAAGAAGAAAAGAAAAATGGATTACATGTAAAGTGGTTTACAAAAGAAGAGGCTCTAAACATTTTACAAGAAGAAAATAGCAAAGTTATAGCAGGAGAAATTAGTTTCTATAATACAGCTTACAATGTAGTTAGAGACTTTGAATTTATTAAGGAGTATTTTAAAGTATATGGAAAATAAATATAAAATATTAGTCACAGG
>JAYVSD010000076.1:0-3394 GCA_043775745.1 bacterium
TAAAAGGCTATGCAAAGACATTTCATGTTGAAGAGTTTTACAGGCATTCATGTCAAGTGCTGGATCAGCTTAAACTGCACCAATCAAGACTGCGCGGGGAAAATCTTGACACCTTGATTGGTGACTGTGAGTACTTAGAGGCTTGCATTTCTTGTGTTTGTAAGACTGAAGATTTTTCTTGGGTGCAAACACGCATAAAAAATCGCATCCAAGAAATTAGATTTGCAGAGAATGGTGGCTATCAAGGGAATGGCTGAAGAAAGATTATGATTATCGGCGCGCCTCTCGGCGCGCCCTATTAATTTTTATGTAATTTTTATGATATAATATATCAATGTCAGAAACTTATAAAATAGAAAATAGTAATTGGTCGCAGAGACACATTATAAATTTGAGTATAGTTTTACTTATTATAACTTTGATAGGTAGTGCTTATTTTTATAAAAGATACAGAGACAGTCAGGTACCAGCACCATCATGTATAGATGGTGTAATGAATCAAGATGAGAAAGGCATAGACTGTGAAGGTAAGTGTGTATTGATATGCAAAGAGCATATGCAGCCACTGATAGTAGGAGGAGCATCTATAATCAAAACTGATACAGATCTATATGATATGGTGGCAAAGATAGAAAATGCAAATGTAGGTAAGTCTCCTGGCTATATAGACTATATATTTCATGTTTTTGATAAAGATAATAAAGAAATATATACGCATAAAGATAAAGTCTATATACTGGATGCTAGTATCATACCGGTGATGTTACTCGACCAAAGTATCAAAGGTGAAGCAACATCAGTAACTTTTGAAATAGTAAATAAGCCATTCAAACCAGGACCAGCACACGATAATAAGGTGATGGTAGAGAGTTATAAATTTAATAATGATACTCACAAGCTAGATATCAAAATCAAGAATAATTCTCTATATCCTAGTGACAAAGTAAAAGTCTCTGCTATCATTATGGGTGAAAGTGGTGTGAGGGCGATGGGTACCACTTATGATAATGGTTTAGATCCCGATGAAGATAAGACCCTTACTATAACGTGGTATAAAAGCTTGATAAATCTAGGGCATTTTAGGGTCGAACTATATATAGTGCCATCCAAATAATAAATATGTTAAGACTTTTTTCTGTTAGAAAATGGAGTTTATCCAAGGTTTTAATAATAGTAATACCAATCATGCTGGCTGGACTCGCCACTATGTCTGGTATAGGTAATGAAAGTACAGAATTCTGGAAACAGCTAGTCTGGATAGTGATGTCTTTGCTAATTTTTTTTATTATTTCAAATTTAAACTTTAAGAATTTAAATAAGAGTAAATATTCTTTATATTTGTATATTTTTGGTAATATAATGTTATTGATATTGCCTATTTTAGGTAAGGTTACTAATGGTGCTCAATCATGGTTACATATTGGGGGTATATCCTTTCAGCCGGCAGATCTTATGAAGCTAGGTCTTATCATGCTTTTAGCCAAATACTTTTCACGCAGGCATGTAGAAATAGCCAATGTAAAGCATCTATTTGTTTCTGGCTTGTATCTGCTTATACCTTTTATATTGGTGCTACTTCAACCTGATCTGGGCTCGTCTTTGATTTTACTTTTTATTTGGGGTGGTATGGTGCTTTGCTCTGGGGCTTCTAGGAAACATGTTTTAGTAATAGCTTTATTAGGTATTTTATCTTTTGTTTTGGCTTGGAATTTCGCGTTCAAACCTTATCAAAAGGCTCGCATTGTGAACTTTTTAAATCCATTGAGCGATATACGCGGTACTGGATATAATGCTTATCAGTCTACTATCGCAGTAGGGAATGGTGGCGTATGGGGTCAGGGTCTAGGTTATGGATCTCAGTCGAGGCTAAGTTATCTACCAGAGCATCAGACGGACTTTATCTTTGCAGCTTTTGCTGAGGAGTGGGGCTTTATGGGTAGTGTAGCCTTGGCTTTGTTATATATAGTTTTATTGTTTTATATGATGTACGGTATATATAATGCAGAAAATAATTATGTGGTATTGTTTGTAACAGGAGTTATGATTTGGTTTTATGCTCATATTATGATCAACATAGGTATGAATTTGGGGGTATCACCTGTAACTGGTATACCTTTACCATTTATGAGTTATGGAGGATCACATATTCTTTTGGAAAGTATAGCTTTGGCTATGGTCGTGTCTATGATAAAAAAATAAAACATGGTAATATATACACATGCTAAGTCTTAAAATCAAATCCGCACAAATATTTTCTTATGTTGTAGATCTAACCTTATTCTTTGTGTCCTTGTATTTGGCTTTATGTATTAGACGTTTAGAGTTGGTAGATTATATAGTGTTTAGAATGCATGCAGTGTCACTATTTTATGTGGCTGTCGTGTTTATAGTTTGTAATTTCGTGGCGGGGCTGTATGACCTTAATAGATTACGTTCTGGTGTGAAGCTAATGACTTTATTCTTTTATTCTGTTATCTCCACCTTTCTAATCGGTACTTTTATATTTTATCTATTCCCAGCAGATATCAGCCCCAAACTGATTATGCTTTTCCAGGCAATAATTCTCTATGCCTTGGGCTCTGTATTTCACGCTTTGTCTTATAATATACTCATACAAGACAAGACTAAAGCCTTGCTGTTGGGCTCTGGTGTAGAATTCGAAGAGCTAAAAGAGACCATTAACAACGCACCTAATTTCCCTATACATTTCGTTAGTCATTTGGATTTGGATATAGAGAGTAATTTAATGAGTAAAAATGGTTATAATAGTCACGTAAGTGGTACGATTAACAAACTAGAGCGTATACTCAAAGACAATAATATCAAAATCATAGTATCAGACGCTAGGAATACCAAAGTCTTGCCATTATTGCCATACCTTTATAATCTTTCATCGGATGGAGTGCTACTTCATGATATGAAGCGCATGTATGAGGAAGTGTTTCGTCGTATGCCTCTCGCTTCTGTTGGATATTTTTGGTACTTTGAAAATGTAGGTTTTAATACTAAAGCATATGAATTCATCAAGCGTATTATAGATCTAATTATATCTGTGCCTCTATCGGCGGTGTGGCTTTTAATTCACCCTATCGTGGTAATTTTGATTAAAAGAGAGGATGGTGGAAGAGTTTTTGTCAAACAAAGACGCATGGGAACACATGGTAAATATATATATTTGTACAAGTATCGTACCATGACCCACTCTGATGATGGTAAATGGATCAAAGATAATGATAATCCAAACAAAGTTACTGGTATAGGATATTTCTTACGCAAGAGTCGCATAGATGAGTTACCACAGCTATTGTCTATATTGAGAGGTGATATATCCCTGATCGGTCCTAGACCTGACATTATCGATCTGGGTGAGAGATTGACCAATGAGATACCCTTT
>JAYVSD010000077.1:0-9967 GCA_043775745.1 bacterium
TGCCGATACGACCACAGCCGATAATAATAGCATCAGACGATCTCACTAGCATCATATCACGACCAGGAAAGCCAAAACCTGTGTATATCATGGCATCCACATAGTCGTCTGGTAACTGATATACAGCCACATGCTCATGTCTGGTCGAGGCCGGTGATAGACCAAAAGCAAAACCACCTATTTCTTTGAAGCCTTGATTTACATAGTAGGGAAACCCAGTAGTAGCTCCTGTGGCAAGCTGAAAGTCATGCTCAGCAATAGCACGTCCTAGTGCAAAAGCATTTTGTATCACCATAGCACCACAGTGTGTGACCTCGGCGGCACCACTGATACTGATAGTATATTTTCTGTCTTTAAGGTTCTCATTCATATATTTATATTACATTTCTAATTCAAAACTTTGACCCGGTTCTGGTATATTGGTATTTATACCATAATGATCTTTTAGTCTTTGGGCTAAAAAAATACAACTTTTTGGCTCACCCAAAACCACAAATACCTGTTTCAGTGTCTCTTTGGCACCTGCCGCAAACTCCTGTAGATGCGTGCTATCCTTGTGGGCAGACATACCATGTATTACTTGTATATCGGCTTCAACTTTGATATTTTCACCTTTTATATATACTTCTTTTGCTCCTTCTAATAATTTACGGCCCAATGTACCAACCGCTTGATAGCCTACCATCAATAAAGTATTTTTGGCTTCGCCTAAATAATTTTTAGCGTGGTAAAGTATGCGACCGCCATTCATCATACCACTACCCGCTATTACTACTTTCGGTCCAGGCACACCGTTGATGGCCTTACTTTCTTCTTTATCTGCTGTCATGCTGAGTCCAGGAAAATTAAATATATCGTCTCCACTTTTTACTATGCTTTGTACACCAATGTTTAAATAATGTGTATATCGTTTATACACCTCTGTAACATTGATGGCCAGTGGTGAGTCGAGGAATATAGGTATGCGCTCGATCTGATTATGCTCTATCATATCATTGATATAGTAGAGCAGCTCTTGGGTGCGTTCTATAGAGAAAGCTGGCACTATCAAAGTACCACGATTGCGTACTGTATTTTTTATTATATCTCTCAGTCTATCCTCTTTCTGTGTATTGTCTTCATGGTCTCTGTCACCATACACACTCTCTATAACCAAATAGTCAGCTCCGTGTATGCTCTCTGTATCTTTCATCAGTGGACTAGGCGTGTTACCCAAATCACCTGAAAATATAAGTGTTTTATCATTCATGGTGAACTCTATCATAGCACTCCCCAGTATGTGGCCAGCATCAAGAAATCTTACCCCCAAAGTACCTAGACTAGTAGTAAAAGTGAGTTTCTCGTGATAATTTTTGCCTGACCATAACTTTATGCTCTCTTCCACATGATGTAACTCATACATAGGTGCGAGGCCTGCGCGCTCTGACTCACGAGACAAGACATGCAGACTATCCATCATCACATACTCAGCCAGCTCTTTCGTTGCATCTACTGAGAATATTTGCCCCTTAAAACCCTCTTTAACTATAAGAGGTATACGCCCTACATGGTCTAGATGGCTATGAGTGACAAACATCGCTGTGACTGTAGAGGGATCGTAAGTAAATGGATCACGATTACTATCACTCGCCATCTTGCTGCCTTGATATAGTCCGCAGTCGACCAAGAATTTACTATCACCTATTTCTAATAAAAAGTTGGAGCCTGTCGGCGATTGAGCACCTCCAGCAAAAGTAATTTTAATTTTAGACATATCATCATTGTAACACAAATAAAACATTTAAAATTAAAAGTTAGGTATTAAATGTTAATAAGAATTACTTATTTACTATTTTTATTTATCACTTTTAAATAAAAAAGATAAGCCAAAAGACCGCCGATTATGTCATCAAAAAGATCCTTGAGCGTATCCAGTGGTCCGCCCCATTTTATAAAGTGGTGAGACATATACATCCAAAACTCCCAAGCCTCCCATATCAAGCCCCAAAATAAAACAAAACTAATCACAAAAATCATAAACTTGATAGCGTGATCAGATTTGCCCTTTAATAAGAACTTGCCATGTCTTAAAAGGTCAATAATAAAAATTATATTAGCCGCCAACACACCCAAAAGCATACCCCCCCAAATATGAAAAGGTATATCTAGCCATGGCAAGACATTGAAAGCATCTACCTTTTGTAAAGGCCCCATAGTGATCAAGAAAGTGACAAGCAATGATATAAGAACGAATCCTATTTTTTGTAGATAATTATAAATCAAGGTTTTCATTCTTATATTTAGATATTCAGGGGTATTACCTGGAAACCAATCCAAGTGGGTAGAGCCAGTCGGCTGCCTCAGCAGATCGATCAAAATCTCATGACCCTGATAATACGTATACAGATAATTTTATCCTGAATATCTATTAATATTATAGCATGAGTTTAACAAAACACAAGCTAGACTATGCTAGCCTCCCGCCAAGATTCACGTTATAGACTATAAGCATTGAAGAATACATAAAACCAAACCAACACAAATATACTAGCCACGCCTACAATGTGATGCCATGGTATATTTTTAATAAAGAATTGGAATATGAAAGACCCTATAAAAACCAAGAAGATAAAACCGATGATATAACCCTGATAAACGAAAGCTAATTTTTGTATAGCATTAAAATTACTACCAAATTTTGGATTATCTTTAAACATAATCATAATGAAACTCATACCAGCAGCCCCACAAGCAATCACACCCATGCCCCAATCTATAACTTTTAATACATTGTTTATCATAAAAAACAATTATTCTAATATACCATCCAGATTTACATCATATAACATCGCTTCGGATACCAGTCTATACGAAAGTATCTCCTCAGGAGAGAACCACAATGACATCTCCCTGTCTGCGGCGTCAGCTCCATCTGCTGGATCTGTGCAATGTATTAGATTACGCAGACCACGAGACCCGTCTACATCACAGATATAATACGAGTCGAGCGCATAGTCCCCACGTATAGTACCAGTATCGGCTGTAGTGGGCTCTGTACTACCCACTAGCCTCTTGATCACCGCTTGGGACATATTACCCTCTATCACCATACACACTATAGGCGAGCTAGTTATGAATATCACCATGGCTTTGATAATGTCTTTGCCATACTCTATCGCCTCTTGCTCTATGGGTAGACCTAGTTTGGTCCTATTCTCGACTATACCTGTGCCTTTACGTAGATACCAAGCATCGTCTTTGTTATAATGTGCCCACACCTTTTCTTCGGGAGCCATGATCATTTTCATGGCTACGATTTTAAGGCCTATACGCTCAAATCTCTTGATAGTCTCACCCACTAGTCCACGTTGAACTGCGTCAGGCTTTAATAACACAAAAGATTTCTCTTTTTTTGGATGTATATTATTGTTCATTTTATTATTTAAAAGTTTTATAGTATAAAGATTATATCATATATATGATTAATATCATAGTCTACAAATAACACACCCCCAACTTTCATTGGGGGCGGTAGGCGAGATTGGTAAAACTGTTTCTCGCCTAGGGGGCATCTGCACGCGATTCAGACCACGGTGGTGCGCCGGCAGGCCTCGTCGAGGCGCTTGGCGATGCCCAGGTCCGGCGACTTGGCGCTGGCGGCGGTAATCTTGACGCTGGTGTCGAACTGGGAAGTGTTCATGGGAAACTCCTGTGGGGGGGGTTGGGAACATGGTCCTTAGGTAGCGACGAATTTCATCGCTACCTCCAGATCCATACAAAGTATATCACCCGCAAAAATAAAAGTCAAGTGCGGGACCCTATGGGTCCCGCACTTGCTGTGTATAACTCACACTTTTATCTGGATATATACGGAAGTAACCCCATGAAGCGTGCGCGCTTGATCGCCATGGCGAGGCTACGCTGATTCTTGGCTACTAGACCAGTACGCTTTTTAGAAAGTATACGAGCGTGCGGATTCAAGAATTTTTTGAGTATCTCTGTGTCTTTGTAATCAATATGTTTGATGTTGTTATCTTTGTAGTGGTCTATTTTTTTAGTCATAATTTTTAAAATGGTATATCGTTTGGATCTAACTCTTCACCGTAGTCTATGGTATCTAGCTCAGGAGCCGCAGAGGACTTGCTCGCCGTAGCGCTAGTTCCGCTGGCATGGCCAACTGATTGGCCATCATTAGCAAAATCGGCCCCACCGATTTTACTTCCAAACTGTACACTTTCAGCGACTATCTCTGTTCTATTCTTTTTCGTGCCAGTAGTGGCATCATCCCAGCTCCTAGTCTGTATACGGCCTTCGATGAGTACACTTTGGCCTTTTTTGAGATATTGAGCACTAGTCTCTGCTTGTCTGCCAAACACTACGATATTATGATACTCAGTAGACTCTTGTTTCGTGCCATTCTCCAGCTTATAGACACGATTGGTAGCGATACCGAATTGTGTCACTTTGTTACCGGTAGGCAGAGACTTGAGCTCTGGATCACGAGTTAGATTTCCTATTAGATACACTTTGTTTAAGTACATATAAGTTGTTTTAATGTTAATACTTATATTATATTGTTAATCCAGAGGATTAGCAAGGGTGTCGTCTTTAATTTCGTTTATAACTTCCTCCGTACTAGCCTTTACTTCCATTTCATCTGTCTCACCGTCAGGATTGGAAGCTAGAGATTCAACTCTTACAACTGGATTAGGTTTGGTATAAGTAGTACTCTCAGCTACTGTCTTGACAGTTATAAATCTAATAATTTGCTCGTCTAGATCTAATTTCTTTTTGACATCTATCAATTTGGCAGGGTCTAAATTATATTTAACCCAAGCAAAATAGGCGTGGTTAAAGCGCACATTTTGATTTTTAATTACGCGTATCATCTCATAAGAGAGTCCCCGTAAATAGGGTAACTCTTCGGAAATGAAGCTAGCTCCTAGGCTAGCAATAGTTTGCTTGATTGCGTTATATTTCTCAAGCGCCTCAGTCTCGGACATACTATCTACAATGAGTATAGCAGTCTCATAGACACGGGTTTCTATTTCGGATTCTATTTCTTTTTTCATAGACTTGCATTATAGCATAAATAGTCATGTGTATCAAGGCTTTATAACATTATGATTTTTACTGTAAATCACTCTCATTCTTTTGTCTTATGTATCCAGCCCAGAGATCAGCAATCTCTATACCTAGACATTCTTGATCTATTATCTCTCTATGCGAAGCTCTGACTTTATACTTCTTAAGCTTGTGTAGCACCTCTGCCATCATCCTGGTCATATGTTCACCTTTGTATAAAATCAAATTTTTATTTATATTATTCCTCCCTAGTAACTCCATCAATATATCTTTGTACTTAAAATTACTCTTTTGTTTATCCAAGACAAAATAATCGATTTTATAATTTACGCTCTTAGTATACTTGTCAAAAAATTCTTTTTGCTTATGATCTAGCTTGTTCCATTTCATTTCTATTTTTTTATAGTTTAAAAGCCTTCTCAGTTTTTGATTCTCTTCCGTATATAGTTTTACATCATCAAAATATGCACTCACCACAAAAAACTTCTGTGATGACTTGTTGGTATTGCCATCGTCACCACTTTCATCAATAAATATCATAATTTATATTATATCATAAAAAGCTTGACTTTTATTTTATAAAGTATATACTTAATGAGTGGACTATGTTGATAAGGTCACCCACCTGGCGACTTTCTAAATTAGATAAGCATAACTTTTCGTAAAACCGAGCGAGGCATCATAGTGATATGAAGTACTCAGACACAGCAAACGCGCGCAAGCGCGTTTTGTGTTTTACCGCCACTATACAGTTGCAAAAAAGTTAAAAACTGTTATAATGTAAGCATAAATTAGAAATATAAAATTACACATCATGGCCACATTAGAATACAATGAGATCAAACCTCGCACTTATATATTACACAATGACGAACCTTATGAAATCATCGAGAATCAAGTCTCTCGTACCCAGAAAAGGAAACCTCAAAATGCCGTCAAGATGCGTAATCTAATCACCGGTCGTACTGTGCCTATGACTTTCCACGCCTCTGACACTGCCGAGGCTGCTGAGATCAGTAGAAAAGAAATCAAATTTCTCTATGCTAGCAAAGGCGAATACTGGTTTTGTGATGTGGATGATACTAAAAATAGATACAAATTATCCGAAGATCTACTTGGAGATCAAGTCAAATATCTAAAAGAAAATACTGAGTGCCAAGCACTAGTCTTTGGTGAAGATGAAGATGCAAAAGTAATAGGTATCAAGCTCCCCATCAAAATGACTTTGATGGTAAAAGAGGCACCTCCTAATTTCAAGGGTGATACTCAAGGTGGAGGTGGTAAACTGGTCACACTCGAGACAGGTGCCAAGATTACCGTGCCACTTTTTATCGAAGCAGGTGAAAAGATAGTGGTGAATACTGATACTGGCGAGTACTCTGAAAGATATAGCGAGAAAAATAACTAAAGTTTGTCACCTGGTCTCAAATATAAAACCTTGATCGCAGGCGCCATCCACGATAGTGCCCAGTGGAAGCGCATTTCTGCTTCACCAGTAGCGAGACCCATCTCTGCTCTATCATCCCAGACACTGTGATTATACATGCCCACCAATCCAGCATGCTTGACACTGAGTCTCACTGCCAGATCAGCAGCCTGTACTGGTGTGAGGGTCGCAGCATCTCGTATATGCCTAACACCATTGATGACCTGCCTGAGCGCATGCCCTACACCTCCGACAAAAAGATAGTCTATATCTAGACCGTCTAGTCTGTCCCACTCAGAATCGAAACTGATTTTATCTCTAGATTTACTGGCATTGGAATCCACTACATGCAATAGGCTTTTATCTCCTAACTTTATATAATACATAAAGTGAGACATACTCTCTGAGCGATGTATAAAAGCTTTGATCTCTAGCTCTTCTCCATTTACTTTTTCATTTAAAACTGTATCTCGATCCAAGAATTTAAAAGTGATACGACCATACATATAATCGCCGATTTTCTTTTTGATTTGTAGTAGCTCATCCTCTCTCAATGTGGGGCAAATTATTTTGATCGGTTTGATCTTGACGAATTCTACCAGCTCTTTGAGTGGTGAATGATGAGTATGGAAATGCGACAGGCACACTATATCAGGCGCTATATCACTTGGCACATTACGCGACTCGGGTAGCATATAGTCTACAGTATATTGACTGGGTTGCAAACCTTCTACTATAGGCTGCGCTCTGGTACTAGCATATAGCCAGGGGTCTATGGCCACAGATAGTTTATAATTCTTTATACATACACCCGCGTGCCCAGTAAATAGTATCTCTGTCTCAGTTGATACAGCTTGTCTAGACAGAGTATTTAATTCTACTTTGGATATAATTTTAAAAAGTTCTACTTTAGCCTTATAATTAAGGCTTTTATAACAGTTGGCGTATTTACTAAACTCATGTATAAATTCTCCTTTGATATAAAGTGATCGGTGATCGACATGATCTAGATCGTTGGCGAGAGCTATGTGTATCAGATGTGGCGACACATCGGACATTTCTAATCTATTCAAAGTAGCAAAGTCCCGCACTAGATTATCTGCTATCTCGCCGATTATATTTTTAACCTTATCACTCTTTAAATCGATGAGATCTCCCTTGAAATATGTAGTATTATACACCGAATGACATAGTCCAGCGAGTGCTGTATCCTCCTCACAATCCCAATAGACAAGCATATCAGATACCCTACACAGATGATCATACAGACTGCCGTGGGCATGTTTTATATTCTTGGCTCCACTTTTTTCTAGTAGATCTTTTACTTTTTCGATTTTGGTTTTAAATATTTGCATATATTATGTTATGGGTGAGGCTGGTACTCCTATTACGATACTCAATATCACTGTCTCATTTACCCCATCTATATCTAGCAGCTCCTCTATCTCTTTCTCATTGGTGCTGCCATTGATAGCGCTACCTATACCGCGCAAATGAGCATTGTTTTGTATATTTTGTAATATCGCCCCCGCTTCTAAGTATATATACTTGTAGCCTCTCTCTCCATATTTCATCACCGTACGCACTGGTATAGCTGTCGCCACTATCGCCATCGCCGCCTCCTCTGCCCACAGGATAGTCATATATTTTGTTTCAGGAGATAGGCCGCTTTCCTCTCCGTCAAAGCCCCATAGATATTCTAATTTATGATCTTTTACATTGTAATGATGGACCCCCTTTCTGATTTCACCTTCTTTAAAATTTAAAATATAAAGCTCTATAGGGTATCTACCGCCCCCACTTGCCTGTACTCTATGTACTCTATTGCCTAATTTTATTTCTCCTGCACTAAAATATAATATATCAGAAAGTGTCTGTATATCTATAGGCTCTCTTTTATAATCACGACAAGTACTGCGCTTTATCATATGATTCTGATCTATATACACAGGTATAGGCTTGGGTAAATCTATACTCTCAAATCTATCATAGACTTTATAATAAATCTCTTTCCAAGCTGGTGGCCACAAAGTTTTATCAATCGGTATATTGACCATACCAGACATAGTTTTATCTTTACTTTTTTCTTGGAATAATGCTCCGTAATTTATTCTCATATATTTAGGGAAAAAGGTGTGGCCAGATATTTAATTTAGCTTGACTTTCCAGACCTTTATTGATGACAAACTCTTTAAGTCTAGGGTGCTCTGGATTAGCATAGCTTTCATTGAGGTATAGACTATATAGCTCAGGACATATCACCCTCACGACTTTATAGTCCCAGTACTTTATCAATTTATTTTTGTATTCATATACATACACATTATAGTTCGGATTGGTGACCATACGCTTTTTGAATATTTCTTTGAGGTACTGGAGCTGATACTTTGGATCTTTCTCTAGCTTTATTATATCATAATCTAGCTTTTTAATGGCACCATTTACTGACACCCAATCCTCCACAGAGATTTTCTCTTTTGACTTAAAAATAAAATCTATATTCTTTATCATATCTTTTTCATAATATATATCTTGCCTTTTGTTTTTATCTATACTTTTGTCGGTAAATGGTTTATAGTTTTTTATATTGAAAGATTGAGCTTCTACTTTATATTTAAAAGTAGCACTAGCTATCGCCTCTATAGCAGCCGACAAAAAAGCTTTATCAGCATCAAAGCCTGTGCCAGCACCTATATGTATGCGCCTCCCCCCCCTGACATCTGAGATGATTACACATAAAACATTGGGCACATTTATATCGCTAGTAATATCAACAAAATAATACTCTATATTATATTTGTTAAAATCTTTTATAATTTTAGATAAATCTGTGTCTTGTTTTTCTTTTTGTAAATAAGTTGTTACATCTATAACCTTGGGACTTATGGTATTGAGCCAGTGTACCAAGAAGCCGTCCCTCTGTATATATTCTAACCATGCAGAGAGCACAGCCTGATCATAGTCAAAATGTCCAGCGCAACCATTGCTACTCATCTGTGTGTTTTTATTAACATCATTATTATCTTTTGAGATCTTTATATGTCTACTGAGATAGTAGTATATATCTTCATAATTTTTATATAAAGTATCTTTGTTTAATAGGCTTTTAACTTTTAACTTTTTACTTTTTATCAGGTCAAAGATCTTGTCTATATCATGCTCCACCTCGACAGCATGATCCAAAGGTAAAGCCGAAGAAAGCCTCTCCAAGAATTCTGCCTTACTCGTCAATGTCGCAATATCCGAATACGGTCGCCTCATAATATCTTTACCAATGCCCGTTAGAGTGGACAGATCTCCATCTTCTACTTTTATAGAGGCGCTATCTATTTGTGGATAATTATTATCAGGCTTGCTACGATAAAGTTTTACATTCAAAGCTGTTAACTCTCTGACTTTATCTATGAAATAGATATCACTGCTAGTACTTAAATCTATATGTATATTTTTATCGTTCAAAGTGGGTAAAACCTTGCC
>JAYVSD010000078.1:0-2626 GCA_043775745.1 bacterium
ACCACATGCTCGATAGCATCCTGATAATTGGAAGTCAATATAGAAGGATAGTTTTTGTGATCACTGCTAATTACTATCGGCATATGTATAGTACGCCATAACCTGTACATAGTATTGGCAAAATTGGCTACGTCTCTATCGTGTCTTAGTACCGTATAAGTCGGTACTGGTAGATTTCGCATAGACAGCACCCTGTTGATGTCTGATCGATAGCGAAAATGATGTCGGAAAAGCTCATGCCCGATACCTTTGTATCTATCTAGAGTGCCAGTAGTGTCAATATAAAAATCATAAAATGGTAATAGTCGTAGTACTGAGATACGCTCCCGACCTATTTCCACTCCATCTTTGTGCCACAATCCCCTTTCATCTATGTGTATATCAGTGTATTCTATATCGTCATTGTTTTTGCTTAAAATATTAGCCCCCGCCGCTAGCGATTTCGCCCTACGAGAATGCAATAACCCCTCACCAGATCCATCTGTATCTATCTGTCCACCTCTCACGATTGCAATTTTGAGTTTACGAGTCATGGTATTATGAGCTAATTATAGCATAGCCAAATAGATATATAGACATATATATACACTTTACCACTCCAATGTGCCACCTGTCTTGTATTCTGTAACTCTAGTCTCAAAGAAATTTTTCTCTTTACTGAGATCTACCGCTTCGCTCATCCAAGGGAAAGGATTTGCTACATTATACTGTGTAGGTAGTCCGACACGAGAAAGTCTACGATCAGCTATGTGTTCGATATACTGCTTAAAGCCATCAGCATTCAATCCAAATATCCCCTTGGGGAACACGTCTTGGGCAAAAGTGTATTCTAATTTTACCGCCCTCTTTACCAGATTCACGATACGCTCTTGGAACTCATATGTCCATAGCTCTGGCTGCTCATGTTTGATGGTGTTGATCATCTCCACACCGAAATTGGCATGCTGACTCTCATCACGCATAATATATTGTATCTGCTCGGCTGATCCCGGAAGTTTGTTTTGTCTTTGGAAACCAAAGATTACAGCAAAAGAAGAATAGAAAAATATACCTTCTAAAACAAGTGAAAACACACAGACATTTTCAAGAAATTTTTGATCATTTTCAAATGTGCCAGTTTTAAAATTATCATCACATATACCCTCTACGAAAGATAGCACAAAGTCTTGTTTATCGTATATAGCTCCAACTTCGCGATACATGTTGAAGATCTCTGTACCATCGAGACCAAGAGACTCAACTATATACTGATAGGCTTGTGTATGTATAGCCTCCTCATATGCTTGACGCAAAAGGAACAGTCTACACTCTGGAGATGTGACATGTTTATAAAATGCCAAGACCAAATTGTTTGCTGCTATAGAGTCAGCAGTAGTAAAAAATCCTAATACCATTTTCAAAGCATGTCTCTCTTCTTCTGATAATATAGTCTGGCTACGCCATTGCTCTATGTCTAGCTGCATGGAGATCTCGGTGGGCAGCCAATGATTAGCATTGCCTACATTATAAGCGTCCCAAGCAAATTGATGTTTGATCGGCCATAGCTGCACCGCATCACCTTCGGTACCATTGATGATTTTCCTATCATTTACATTGACCCTACCCGCACCAAACTTTATACTAGACCTGTTGGCATTTGCATTCATAGCTGCCATACTATTGCTTACTGTCGTAGAGGCGACATAGTTGGAGCCGAAATTGTTATTTGTATTGTTCATATTTTTGATTTACATTTATAATGTTATTGACACCCCTCACAAGTGGCCTCGGGGGCTTTGGTGATATTATAGACTTTTACCACATCCACCAAAGTAGAAATCGAGGCGGCTTCGGCCACTGGTGTAGCATTCAAGTTCAAGTTATTATCTGTATTACTGTCGCTATTTCTTTTGTGGGTAGAGCCGTAATCAGCAGTGCTGACCGTACTCTTCTCGACTTGAGATGCTCCTAAAGTGCGTAGATAATAGGTGGTTTTTAGCCCCATTTTCCAAGCATATTCGTAGACATTGGCTAGTTCTTTACCGCTAGTACCAGAGAAATAGATATTGAGTGATTGTGACTGATCTATCCATTTACCTCTATAAGCTGCAGATCGTATAAGCCAACGAGGGTCTATTTCAAACACTTCTTTGTATTTATCTTTGATATGCTGTGGTATTTGACTGATATTCTTTATACTACCATCATTGTATTTAATAAGCCCTATCATTTCATAATCCCAAAGACCTAGATTTTTTAAATCTTCAACCAGATAAGAATTAATAGTAATAAATTCACCATTTAGATTACTCTTAACATATATATTTTTATATATGGGCTCAATACAGGGGATAGATCCGACTATATTAGAGATAGTAGCAGTAGGTGCTATCGCCATACAATTCGAATTTCTCATACCGTGATCACGTATATGCTGACGCACTGGTGCCCAGTCTAGCTTGCCAGTTTTTGTTACCTCTATCATTTCTTTCCTAGACTTTTCTAAAAGAGCTATAGTATCATTGGGCATGAGACCTCTATCCCATTTACTACCTTTATAACTTTCATATACACCACGCTCGCGAGACAATTCACTAGAAGCTAGTATAGCATGATAAGAGATGAGCTCCATACTCTCATCCGCAAA
>JAYVSD010000079.1:0-5278 GCA_043775745.1 bacterium
CCCACACCCGCCCCTAGGCCGAGTATCATGATAGGCTCTATCATGGCGACCATAGTATCGATGGCACGCTCGACTTCCTGTTTATAAAAGTGTGACAGATTCTTCAACATGTACCCCAGCTCGCCGGTCTCTTCGCCTATTTTTACCATTTGTATCATAATGTTTGGTATAGCATCACCTTCCTCGGTGAGGGCTTGTGATAGAGAGCTACCATTTTGTACTTTTTGAGAGACTTTGAGTATAAGCTGCTCATACACATAATTGTCTACCACCTCGGCGGTAATATCGAGAGCATTTACTATTGAGACTCCAGACGAGAGCATGGTGTTAAGATTATCCGCAAGACGAGAGAGGAATATCTTTTGATAAGTATTATTCAATACTGGTATTTTAAGCTTGATACCATCTATATAAGCGGTACCACCCGGCGTATCAGCCCATTTCTTGGTCACTATAAAGGCTGCGACTAGTCCTGGCACTATTATATACCAATACCCCGTGATAGCATGACTGATACCCAGTATAATCTGAGTGAACAGCGGCAAGGCCTGTCCCTGTTGAGCTAACATCTCGGCCATTTTTGGTATTACAAAAATCACCATAATGGTCATGATGATGATAAAAGTCATAACCACAAAGGCTGGGTAAGTGAGTGCCTTTTTGGTCTTTTGTCTGAGTTCAAAGGCGCGCTCTGTATAGTCAGCAAGATAAATAAAAGTCTCTGATAATTTACCTGACTCTTCTCCTGCCTTGACTAGATTTACATAGAATTTAGAAAACACATCGCTATGTTTTGCAAAAGATTTATAAAGACTGGATCCTGCTTGCACGTCGTCAGAAAGTGAGGTTAGAACTTCCCTTAGAGCTTTATTGTCACTTTCGGCCGCTAAAAGACGAAAGGCTTTTAGGGCTTGTACACCAGCCTCAAACATAGTTGCGACCTGTCTAGAAAAGATCACTATGTCTTTCTCTTTGATTTTAGGTTTAAATATTTCTATTTTTAAAATATCTTTCCAGTCTTTTTTCTTAGCATCCATGCTTTCTCTGACGTCCACTATCACATATTCTTTTTTTTGCAATGAGACTACTGCCATAGCTCTATTGATCGACTCGATTTGACCTTCTATTGTCTTATTTTCTTTATTTATAACTTTATAATTAAATAGCATATATGAATATTAACCTATGTACCTCTCAAATAGAGATACATTCTTAGCATACTTGGCCGCCACATCGAGTGGTACCTCTCCACTTCTAACCAGATCAGCCAAAGATCTATCTAGGCTGATCATACCTACGTCCGAACCAGTATCTATCATGATGTCGATTTCAAATGCACGATTTTCTCTTATGAGATTTTGAACTGCAGGCGTCACTATTAGTAACTCATAGGCTGGTATCATCCCTCCAGAAACTCTAGGTAAAAGTCTTTGCGACAATATGCCTAGTAAACATGACGCCAATTGTAGCCTAATTTGATTTTGCTTTTCTCCTGGGAATACATCAATAATACGATCGATAGTCTGAGCAGCAGAATTGGTATGTAAAGTAGATAAAACCATGTGACTAGTCTCAGCTGCAGTCACAGCCGTAGAGATGGTATCAATATCTCTCATCTCTCCGATCAAAATTACATCTGGGTCTTGGCGCAGAGATGCTAGCAAGGCCCCGCTAAAGCTTTGGGCATCAAAACCTAGCTCTCTTTGCGATATAAGGCATTGACCATGCTCATGTATATACTCTATCGGGTCTTCGATTGTGATTATATTCTTTTTTTCTTTAGCATTCATATTACCTACGATGGCCGCTAAAGTGGTGCTTTTACCAGAACCGACTGGTCCTGTTACGAGAAAGAAACCTTGATTTACTGCTCCTATCATTTCTAGAACTTTAGCCGGTAAATTCAAATCCACAAATGACTTTACCTTTGGGATGAGGCGCATGGCTATTGCTACGGTACCGCTCTGTTTGTATGCTGAACCTCTGAGCCTATACTCACCTCGATGTGTATAAGAAAAGTCTAGCTGTGTCTCAGCTTCAAATCTCTCATACATCTTATCGTTAAGCATCAACTTTAAAATATTTATTATAGTTTCTTGATTAAGTTTACCTACCGCCGTAACTTTAATCAGTTCACCGTTCAATCTAATGGTAGGCTCTACACCATAGATAAGATGCAAATCAGAAGCATTTTCTTTAACTAAAGTCACTATTAAACTATCTAGCAATGATGCATAATCCATATATAGAAGTATAGCACATGTATACGTTTATAAATTATTGATTTCCACAAAAGGCACCCTGCCTTCCATACTTTTCATAATAGCATCCTCTTTCATGCTTATCATGCCTTTAGATCTAGCTATTTTCCAGATATTTTCTTCTGTCTCTTTGTCTATAATTGCTCTTTGTATATCTTTGTCTATTTCCAGTATTTCTAGTACAGGCACGCGCCCCTTCATACCTGTCGGATTGTTTGCTGTAGCCTTGGGATTATGAAGAGGTCTTTTTAGATTTAAATTTACCTTATACTGATCTGGCAGATCAGCAAATTGTGTGTCTATTATTTTCTCTATGCCAGGATTATCCAGTATGGGATCTTCTGCACCAGCTACAATACACTTGGTAAGACGTTGAGCTATGGCCAAATTAAGAGTAGGAGCTATTAGAAAAGGGTCCACATCCATATCAATAAGGCGTGTGATAACACCTACAGAGTTGTTGGTGTGTATGGTTGAAAATACTAAATGACCAGTGAGAGCAGCTTGCACTGCTAGCTGCGCTGTCTCAGCATCTCTTATTTCTCCTACCATGATTACATCTGGATCTTGACGTAGTATAGAACGCAAACCTGCTGCAAAAGTATAACCAATCTCAGGAAATACTTGTGATTGATTCATACCTTGCACATTATACTCTATCGGATCTTCTAGCGATACTACATTTTTACTTTTTCTATCTATTTCATTTAACATAGAATAGAGCGTAGTTGTCTTACCACTACCAGTAGGTCCACTGATGAGCACCATACCATAAGGCTTTCTAAGTGCGTCACGTATTTGTTGTAAATGTCTAGTCGAAAATCCAATATCTTCTAATTTTTTTATACCTCTGTATGAATCTAGAATACGCATCACTATCTTTTCCCCATAATAACCTGGCATAGTAGAGACACGAAAGTCAATTTTATGAGAATTAAGCAAGACAGAGAAGCGTCCATCTTGCGGTTTTCTTTTCTCATCCATCCTCAGACTAGCTAAAATTTTTATTCTGGCTACTATCATTGAGTGCATACTTTTACCAAAAGCTGCTATCTCTCTCAGCTCACCATCAACTCTGATACGTATACGAGTGTACTCGCCAGCATGTTCTATGTGTATGTCCGAAGCGCCACCATCTATAGCATATTTAAGTATAGTGTTGATTTGATCTACAGCACTACCATCACCACTATTTTGTAATCTTTGTAAATCTCCATCGTTTTCAGTTATATCCAATAGATTCTCTTCTGAGAGTATATCTTCTCTCGCTTTTTGATTTTCTTCTACAATACTTACATTATTTTCTTCCGGACTCATGGCCTTATTGACTAGGCCCGCAAACGTAACCCCCTCCTCTTCTTTAGTGATCTTGACTGCAGACTCTTGTGCTTGTTTAATTTTATCCGCCACATTCTCTACGGATGAAACTGTGGAGACAGTAGGGCCAGATCCTATATTAGAAGAAAGATTATTAGCTGATTCAATCTTTAAAAGACTGGGGGTGGAAACTTTCTCTTTTTGAATATTATCTATATACAATTTTTTAAAAGTTTTTTCAAAATCAGCTTTACTTATAACACAAATTTTATAAGGCATACCCATTTTTAGCATCTCCAGTTTTAATTTATTTATTATATCATTGTGTTCTGGATCCACTACACCGATAACTAGACTACCGTTCTCATTCATTATGGGTACAACTTTATTTTCTATCACATAATCTTCGGACAGTTGACTACTTACGGATATCTCCGCTTCGAATTTACTTAAAGTATTCAGATTAAAGGCAGAAGCTCTAGCATCTAATATGTCCAATTCTGTCAGACCATATCTAAACAGTGATTCTATCAACCTATTATCATTATCGTCATCGTCCTCTAAATCCAAAGCAGCTATAGCTCTGGCTTGTAGTTGAGATATTTTACCATTCTTTACTAATTCATCTAATAATCTCATGCTAGTTTTTGTTTATAAATGGATTGGATCTTTGTATTACTTTTTGTCTATCAACCAATACCGTAGAATCATCTAGGTCATTGATCATTGGAGGTAATTGTATTTTACCCCCCAAAGATTTACTTAATCCTGATATAGCATCTACCTCTCTAAATGTGGGGCCATTAATTATAGCATCCAGCTCATTACTAATCTCATTTCTTGTAGTGGTTGTTGTTGAGGCTTTCATTTTATCTTTGTCATTACTATTATTTTCATCTACCGATACCACTATAGCTGCTGGTCGAGTGTCAAAATAGAATGCATCAAAAGAAATAGCCCCTGAAAGTTTATTGTCTTTATCTAAGCCCATACTCATACTTTTTATATTTAAAATTCTCAAATTATGTTGTAATTTATCCAAGTATCTATATAATGAATCATAATCAACTTTTAAAAATTGAACCACGATGCCAGTAGGAGAATAATTTTTACCTTTACTGGCAGAATTAGAAGTGCCCTCTGAGACTACAGTCATATCCATTCCCGTCTTATCAGAAAAGATTATAACCTCATTTAAAAGTCTAAGACTGTCTAGACCTACAGGCACCGCCGTTAGTAATTTACTTTTATCAGTATCTTTAAAATTCTTAAACTGAGTATTAAAATTTTGACCATTTTTTAATAACTCTTCAGTCTTTTTAATTAGATCTTTACTCCTTTCCTGGTCATTCATTTTTTGACTTAAAGGTATACGATTTAAAATGTTATATCCAGAACCATCATATGATGGCAGTATAAACATCAATATCAGCGCCCCAGATACACCATATAAAATTAGAAATTTGATTTGATTACTCATGGTTTTTTGGTTTTTAAAACATTATTACTGCTTGTGCTTGTCGTAGTGCTAGTTGACACTTGTAATTTATTTCCTGACACATATCCAAGTAGGAATTTATCAAAATTCAAATCAGAAAATGGTTTGACTATTTCCATCTTTATTCTCATATCTACTTTTTGATTAGAGGTATCTGTTTTCTTTGTTATACCCACACCAGATACCTCTACATTGGTAATAT
>JAYVSD010000080.1:0-2829 GCA_043775745.1 bacterium
ACTATCGCGACTGGAATAGTCCAGCAGAAGTAGAAGCTTTCTTTGAAAAAAGTTTAAATAGAGTAAAAGAGGCTGTAAGTAAAAATAAATAATATGAAACCAAAACTTAAAAAAGACTATTTTTCAGTTCCAAAAGATACTATATGTAATGTACTTATGTCGGGCACTCAGTTCGTGTTGCAAAACGCAATAACAGGAGACAAGTTTGCAGTTCTTAAAACAAAAGAAGATTTAGATGAGTTTATATGAAAATAACTAAACCTTCATCATACCCAAAAGAAGATGAAGAAGCTAAGATATTCTCTAAATATTTGAGTGATTTGCTAGCATATAAACAAATACTAAACTTCTCACACATACCCAATGAGACATCTATCAAGAATATGGGATATGCCATGAAAATGAAATCTATGGGAAAGCGTGCAGGTGTACCCGACTACATAATAGTTACTAAAAGTAAAATACTATTTGTAGAACTTAAAAGACAAAAAAATGAGAATGGTACTACTGCTAGTACTGTTAGTCACGAGCAGTTATGTTGGATTGATAATATAAATATGGCTGGGGGGCATGCAAAGATATGCCATGGTGCAAATGAGTCTATAAACTTTGTACAAAGTATGATATAATATATAAGGTGGTAGTTTTGATTAGCCATCACCATTTCATATAGTTTATAGGTAGGTCTACCATCTCTAAATTATTTATATAAAAACACCTACTGAAAAGTAAGTGTTTTTATATTGTACTATTTTCTCAAAGCGGTGACTCGAACACCCCTTCCTCGCTATGCAAGCTGTGCGACCACTACACTAACCTCAATACTTTTAGTACTACACTAGTGTGTGTTTTATATTATACTACAAATACTTTTTATATGCACCAGTGTTATATACACTCCAAGCTTTTTTACCTTGGGTATCGTACTTCTTTCTAGCGGCTTGTATATTCCCTTCTAAAGTTTTTTCATGTTCTTTAGCTTCATGGATTTGAAAAACTCCAAAATCTCTGGACCATGCGTTTGCTTTATCACTTTTTTTACAATTAGTAGACTTCCCCTCATAGTAACAATTATAACCTACTGCATTATTATTAAGTTGGCTTTCAGCCATGGCGATGGCGATCATTATTTCATGTTCTTCAGGAAATACTTGTTTTATGATACAAGCCACCTGCTCTTTGCCTACCTGAGGGCAGATTTGACTCACTGTGAGTACTTTAGGGGCTAAAGCGTATGTAATGCCACTATTGATAATGTATCCCGCCATAATGGCAATTATAGCCAATCTAACACATATTGAATATTTCATAATGTAACTATTTTTAATACAAGCTCCAAGACTTTCATATTCTTGTTTATAGATAGTTGTTATTTAATCTTACTTTAATTATATTTATTTGCAATAAAGTTATCCACATACAACTTTGGGAGATGCGGTGTATAATGTAAATAGCCAGATGGCTACCATTGCACCCTTCATCTAGCGTCACTTGCAATGGGACGTTAGATAAAGGGACTTGATAACTCTGGTGATTAAAAAATAATTACTATGGACACAAAAATAGAAATAAGAGATATTAGAAAAAAAGAGTGGTTTATTGTTGATAATATATACATAAATGGGTATGCAAAGTTATTAAAACCTTTAACAGCGCTAACATATTTTGCTTTGTGTAGACATGTAAACAATGATACCCAAAAGTGTTTTCCTGGTCTAGATTTATTATCTACTGAACTTAATATAAGCAAAACAACAGTAATAAAAGCAATTAAAGAGCTGGAGACTTGGAATATAATCCAAGTAGAGAGGGATAGTAAAAAAAGAAAAGATGGACATCAAATGCCTAATAAATATACTTTATTAGATAAGTCTGTTTGGTCATCAAAAGATAGCAGAGTACACGCCGTGCACACTGATAGCAGAGTACACCTGACGAGCGAGCAGAGTACACCTGACGACAATAGCAGAGTACACCCCGTGTACAGTAACAATACTAATATTAACAATACTAATATAACAAAACCCATTGATTTGTTTTCTTTTGATGAATTTTGGAATGAATACCCAAAAAGAAGAGTTGATAAAGATAAATGTAGAATAAAGTTTGAAAAGTTACCAGAAGAAACCAGAAAGCTAATTATTGAGGATGTAAAAAATAGAAAGATAAATGATAATAAATGGATTAAAGATAATATGGCGTATGTGCCACAAACATCAACATATCTTAATAATAAAAAATGGTTAGATGATTATGAAAAAGTAAATAAAATTATAAGCCACGATTTTAGGACAAATAAATAATATGAAAACAATTAAAATAAAGGGAGAGCAGAAAGGATTTGTGGTGGATGACGCAACAGGTAGCAGGATAGTAGAATTAAAAACATCAGGGTCTAACGATTGGGTAAACTTAAATGGCGTGAGTGTAAATATTAGCGATGTGAGATTAGTCCTAGATGGACTAGACGAGGATAATCGTGCAAAATTCAAAGATAAAGAAAATGAGGATAGAAGAGAAGAAAATAATGGTGATTACAAGATGGCACAACAAGAGTTTAGAAATTTAGTGATGGCACAATTAAAAATGTCTCAGGTAGAAAAAGTAAAGTATAATTTAATTATAGCGGGGTGTTATTGTAGAGCTATAACAAATTTAGAAATAAAAACTTGGGCAGATAAGAATTTAGATCTAGGTAATAATCTCAAAAAGATTATTATCGACGAATTATCATTGGGTGCAGAGTTGATAGTATCACCGCTTAAATATAGAAATTTATTTATGAGAGACGATAGAATAAATAAGATATTTTCAGGGGAGTATCTAGGT